>DAOUVR010000034.1 GCA_030667555.1 Dehalococcoidia bacterium | reverse complement strand
GTCGTGGAATTTGATCTGGCCCTCCAGGGGCATCCTAAAGCGGACAACGGGGGTGATGCCTTGAGCCTCGAATTTCGCCCGATCTTTTTCGGTAAGATCGCGGCAGCGGCGGTCGTAGCCCGGCGGCTGCTTCCTTTGCATCTGCTCCCTTCGCATCTCCTCAAGGCGCTGCGTAGAGCAGTAGCAAAAATAGGCATGGCCCCCTTCCACCAGCCGTTTTGCTACATCCTGGTATATCTCCAGGCGCTGTGATTGAAAATAAGGGCCGTAATCCCCTCCCACGCCTGGCCCCTCGTCCCAATCCAGCCCCAGCCATGTGAGGCTATCGAGGATCGCCTCGGCAGCACCTTCAACTTTCCGGGTGACATCGGTGTCCTCGATACGCAAAATGAAGCTTCCCTTACAGTGTCTGGCGAAGAGCCAGTTAAACAGGGCGGTTCTGATATTGCCCACATGGGGTATACCGGTAGGACTGGGTGCAAAGCGAACGCGTACCGAATCGCTCATTTCAACTTCCTTCATAAGCCTCGGGCAATAGCGCCTTCTTTCGCGGCAGCTTTATTACGCAGGTACCGGCAATCCTATCGTGAATGCCCCGCTTACGGCTATCAAAGGCAATCCACAGAAAGAGGAGCCCGAAGGTGACCCAGCAGATAATATACCCTAAAAACCTCATCGCAGCAGCACGCCAGCTAACAGGCGAGTTATTTGAGCGGATCAACTTTATCCCCACCGCCATCTTCCCCGGCGTCTGGCCGCGCCACCGCCAGAAGCAGATCGGATAGGCAATGCTTATGATAATGCATAGCACAAGAATTACCACCGCGAAAGCGCTCGACACTAATTTAAGGCTCCCAAGCTCCCAGGTAATGGTAAAATAAACAAGCCCAGGGACAAAATAGATAGCAAAATTTATGGCAGTGAGGATTATCCCGTCAATAAGATATGCCCCAAGCCTCATCCAGAATCCAGCATATTCAATCTCTACGCCTTCTTGACTTTCCGCCATTTCAAATCACCTTTATGAGGGCTGGGGGAGTCCTCTCCCTCAGCTTTTCCGTGAAGGAAGGATTCCTTCACGCCTCATTTCAAATCATCTAGTAGCTTCGTCCGTGTGCCGATTTGCTCTCCTCAACCTCTTCAAGAGGTTTCGGGCAATATCAACCGCTTTCGCGGCAGTATTATCATATAGGTATCGGCCATCTTATCGTGGAGCCCTTGCTTACGGCCATCGAAGGCAATCCAGAAAAAGAGAAGCCCCAAGGTGATCAAGCAGATGATGTAGCCGAGGAACCTCACCACGGCAGCGCCCCAATCTACAGGCGAGCCATCAGTGTGGATTAGCTTTATCCGCAATGCCATCATCCCCGGGGTCTGACCGCGCAGCACCCACAAGAGGATGAAATAAATAGCGGGGATTATGAGCCAGATAAAGGACCACAGCCCTCCATAGAAGTACAAGAGGGGATGGAATGGTTCAATCAAACCCTCCGCGATTCTAAATGGAATGGTAATTAAGCCAATGACAGCTAACAGAAACCAGCCTATGATCCACACAGCAATAGAGTCGATGAGATACGCTCCAAGCCTCAACCAGAATCCAGCGTACTCAACTACTATGCCCTCTTGCTTTTCATCCATTTCAAACCTCCGCTATTCCCGCCATTTTATCACCCTGCTCAGACCTCTACAACAGCGAAAGGCGTTCCAGCGCCTCCTTAAGGTCCGGTGGCAGCTCTGAGTTGAATTCCACGTACTCCCCCGTTGAGGGCAGCCTGAAACCGAGATGGCAAGCGTGAACAAACTGCCGTTTTAAGACGGGCGACCTCCTGCCGTAGACCTCATCACCCACCACCGGGAAGCCGATGGCGGCTAGGTGTACCCTTATCTGATGGGTGCGCCCCGTCTCCAGCGTTACCTCAACAAGGGTATAGTTATCTAAATACTTGATAACTCGATATTGGGTGCGAGCCTCTCTGCCTCCTGAGACCACTGCCATCTTCTTTCTGTTGCGAGGGTTCCGCCCGATGGGAGCTTCGATAGTCCCCGTCGCTGGGGAGAGGTGCCCCTGAACCAGCACCGAGTATCGCTTCACCACGGAGCGGGCTTTCATCTGACTCGAGAGGTTTTGCTGAGCGGCATCGTTTTTGGCGACCACCATGAGTCCTGAGGTATCCTTATCCAGGCGATGCACAATCCCCGGTCGCATTGAGCCGCCGATGACCTGCAGGTCGGGACAGTGGGCTAGGATGGCATTGACCAGGGTGTGGCTGGGGTGACCGGGCGCGGGATGAACCGTAAGCCCTGCCGGCTTATCCACCACTAAAAGGTCGCTATCCTCATAAACGATGTTCAGGGGGATTTCTTCCGGTAGCAGAGAGGAAGGAGCAGGTGGCGGAACCAAGACGGTGATTCTATCGCCGACATTGAGTTTCAGGCTACCCTTGGCAGGACGGTCATTGACAGTGATAAGACCTTCGCTGATCAGCCTTTGGACATAGGAACGAGAGAACTCTGGGTACTCTTCGGCGATGTATTTATCGAGTCGAATACCCGCTCCAGTGGCAATGAACTCAAGCTTTCTATCCACTTCTTCGCTGAACAGGCTGGTTCTTTCCGAATTTGAATAGGAAGAAATAAACTAAAATGATCATGCTGACCACGATAACGGAATCGGCGAGATTAAAGGTGGGCCAGCGGTATTGACCGAAGCCAATGTCGACAAAGTCGACCACCCGCCCGAAGGATACGCGGTCTATCAGATTGCCTGCAGTGCCGCCCAGGAGAAGCCCCAGGGCAATCCTGACCGGCATCTGGTTAAGCGGGGAGTAGCGAACATAAATAAGGATGGTGACGATGCCAGCGATCGCAATGAGGGTGATGAGGAAGGCTTGATTGGCGAAGATACCGAAGGCGCCCCCTGTATTTGTAGCATAGGTGATTCTGAAAAACCCTTCCTCGGGTATTGATTGCCCAAGGCTCATGTTCGTTCTAACGAAGAACTTGCTTATCTGGTCTGAAGTTATCACTGCCAGAGCAGCAAGGAAAAAGGCCACTTCTTTGGTAAGCTTATGGTGAGACTTTTTTTGCATGGCAAATACCTTGCCTGAGAAGAGCAAGGAGTCTATTCTAGCATCATCCTTAATTGGCGAATGGTGGTTACTGCTTGTCCCTGCCAGTGATTGTTGGCGAATACAAAGGTTCTTTCCGCTTGCTGATCCAGATGGCGGATCTTTGGCAACCAATCCTCAAGCTCCTCGCGAGTGTAGGAGTAATCATACCTCTCGTAAGCATGTTCATGGTGCCACCATTTCTGTTTATTACGTCCGTGAAAGCGAACATAGGCTATCTTGCTCGTAGCCTCAGCGATGGGCGGCATGAGGTTTGGCAGTTGTGGCTCATCGACGCAGCAAAAGCCAACCTCGTTTCGACGCAGCCAGTCAAAGACCTCCGGCCTCAGCCACTGGGCGTTGCGAAATTCAATCACGATCGGCAGGTCTCGCAGACATTCCACCGAGGTGTCCAAATAGTGGAGATTTTCAGTGTTGAATCTAAAGCTGTAGGGGAATTGAGCAAGCACGCAGCCCAGTTTCCCACTGTCGACCAATGGGGTGAGCAACTCCCGAAAAGCTTCAAAAACCGCTTTATTGTCTCGCTGCTCATGGGTCATCTGCTGATTTGCCTTAAAAACAAAAAGGAAGCTCTCCCCTGCTTTGTCGACCATAGATTCTATAGTTGATGGTTTCGGCAAGGCGTAGAACGTGGAATTGATTTCGCAGACGTTGAATTCGCGGGCATAATATACCAGCCATTCTTTTTTGGGCATGCCCTGTGGATAGAAAGGACCTACCCAGTCGTTGTAGCTAAACCCGGAGGTGCCAAAGTAAATCATGGTGTCAGTCTATCATATCGGCCTCAAGTGGACAAATACTGGCTTGTTATGATGGATGGGGGTGCTTCACTCTCTCCCTTCGGCAAGCTCAGGACAGGCCCTAGCCATCCCCCTTGAGGGGGAGGGGGTAGGTTGGAGCGTCTGCTCCAACCAGGCCTAGAGCAGATGCTCTAGGCTAACCTGTATTCGTAGGCGCCTGATGAATCAGGCAACTACAATAATTGATGGTCGAGCGTGGGAATAGAAACAGGGGGAGTCCAGTGGGGCCTCCTTCTGGCAGAGGCCTGGGGGTGTTACCCAGAGATACATTTCAGTACGACTGGGCGCAAAAAATGGCAGCCATACCTGGGGAAAATATTGATTGACAAAAGGAAACAGCTTATACTACAGCTTGTATTACGGGAAAGGAGGGGGTTCTTATGGCGGAAGAAGAGATTGGCCAGGTTATGGATTTCTTTGCCAGGCCGGTGGTGGCAGGGATCGACCTCACTGCCTCGGTCAAGGTAGGGGACAAGATCCACATCAAGGGTGCTACCACCGATATGGATCTTACCGTAGAGTCAATGCAGGTAGATAATGTGGAGGTTCAGGAAGCCAAAGCAGGAGATGCGATCGGTATCAAGGTCCCCGACCGAGTGAGACGAGGGGATAGAGTCTATAAGGTTACCGAGTAATTGAGCGGGTCAGATTCGCCATCTCGATGGCGCTTACCGCTGCATCAAAGCCAGCGTTCCCCATCTTTGTTCCCGCCCGCTCGATGGCCTGCTCCAGAGTGTCCGCGGTGATTACACCATAGATCACCGGCATTCCTGTCTGTAAACCTACCTGAGCAATTCCCTTGGTTACTTCGGCGGCAATGTACTCAAAGTGAGGCGTTCCACCTCTTATCACCGCCCCCAGACAGATGATAGCAGCATACTTTCCTGATTCTGCCATCTTCTTGGCGATAAGCGGTATCTCGAAGGAACCTGGGGTCCAGGCAATCTCAATATCGTCCTCCTTGACCCCGTGACGTATTAGAGCATCCTGAGCCCCCCCCAAAAGCCTCGTGGTAATGAACTCGTTGAAGCGGGAGAGCACAATCCCGAACCTCAGGCCTTCGCCTAAAAGCGTGCCTTCATAGCTTTTACTCACTGCTTCGTCCTCCTTTCTCAGGCAAGCCTAGCCAGCAAAAATCTCATCACTGCTCTTGCCGAAGGCGGCATGAAGGTCGAACCGTACTGAGCCAACGGCAGCCTTCCCCCTCACTGCATCAGCAATCTTTCCTGTCATGCTGTGGCCAAAACCGCCACACAGTTCAATTACGCTGCACCCCTGGTCTGCCAGTTGCTTGGCCATCTCAATAGCCTTATCCATGTTGGGAACTATCTGGACGATCATCTCAACAAGTCCGGTTTCCAACGTGCAACGATGCTTTTCAGGGTCGGCATCGGGCACCAGGGCTATAAACGCCATTTTCACTGCTGGTGACATTTCGCTCCTCCTTTTTCCAGTATCTAGTCCACCGTCTCCTCTATCTCCAGAAGGTGACCCAGCTTGGACTGCTTTGTCTTCAGGTAGTCGATGTTGATCGGGGTGGGTTTGGTAATGATAGGCAATGTCTCCACAACCCTGAGCCCATAGCCTTCAAGCCCCACCACCTTCTTGGGGTTGTTGGTAAGGAGTCGAATGTTGGTGAGACCAAGGTCAACCAGTATCTGGGCGCCAATGCCGTAGTCACGAAGGTCGGCGGGGAAGCCCAGCGACTCATTGGCCTCCACGGTATCCAGCCCATTATCCTGGAGGGCATAGGCCCGGATCTTGTTGTGCAGCCCAATGCCTCTCCCCTCCTGCCTCATATAGAGGAGAACGCCTCTTCCCTCATTGGCGATAGCCTGCATAGCCACGGCGATCTGCTCACCGCAATCGCACCTCAGGCTACAGAAGACATCGCCGGTCAGACACTCGCTATGCACCCGAACCAGCACCGGCTCTTCTCCTGATATGTCTCCTTTCACCAAAGCAACATGTTGATCAGGATCAGTCACACTCTTGTAAGCTATAGCGGTAAAATCGCCATACTGAGTTGGCAAATTCGCCTCAGCTATACGTCTTATTAGCTTCTCGGTCCTTCTGCGATAGGCGATGAGATCGGCAACAGTGACTATCTTCAGCCCATGCTGCTCCGCGACGACCTCAAGCTGGGGGAGGCGAGCCATAGTGCCATCGTCAGCCATTATTTCGCAAATGACTCCCGCGGGATAGAGCCCAGCGAGCCTCGCCAGGTCCACAACAGCCTCGGTCTGCCCTGCTCTTACTAGCACTCCCCCATCCTTGGCCCGCAAGGGAAAGGTATGCCCTGGGGAGACGAAGTCCTCGGGTCTCGATGCCGGGTCGATTACTGCCTTGACAGTGGCGGCTCGGTCATATGCGGAGATACCCGTAGTAACCTTGTGCTTGGCTTCGATGGATACAGTGAAAGCAGTCTCGTACCTTGAGGTATTCTTCTGAACCATCATCGGGATTCTCATCTCATCCAATCTCTCGCCAATGACAGGCATGCATATGAGCCCGCGGCCATATTTCGCCATGAAGTTGATCGCCTCCGGAGTGACCTTCTCGGCCGCCATAGCGAGGTCGCCCTCATTCTCACGGTCCTCATCATCGACGATGATAACGAACTTTCCCGCTTTAACATCCTCGATTGCCTCTGGTATTGTGGCTAGCTCCATTTTGTCCCGTCTCCAAACTATCGTTGCGGCGCGGAAAGGAAGCCATGCTCTGCCAAGAACTCCATAGTTACCACTGAGCTTGCTTCCCCTCTAAGTCGCTCCACATATTTTGCGATGATATCTACCTCTAAATTTACCACATCTCCAGGTCTTTTGCTGGCGAGGTTAGTAGTCTGCTGCGTAAAGGCCACCAACGAGACCTCAAAGGAACTACTGTCACATTCTACCACAGTCAGGCTCACCCCATCGACGGCGATAAACCCTTTGCGAACTATATACCTCATTATCTCTTGGGGAGCTTCGAATCTTACGAGCAGAGCCTCTTCCTCTGGCGTTATCGAGATAACCCTTCCCGTCTCATCGACATGCCCCTGGACGAAGTGTCCTCCCAGGCGACCGCCAACGGCAAGGGCTCGCTCCAAGTTCACCTTTTCTCCGGGTTGAAGAAGCCCCAGGTTGGTACGTCTGAGAGTCTCGGGCATCATATCCACAGAGAAGGAGTCATCAGAAATCTCGGTCACAGTGAGGCAAGCTCCATTTATCGAGATACTATCGCCTTCTTTGGTATCTTCAATAATTCTGGTAGCGGAAATTATAAGTTTGCCGGGGTGAGCTGCCCTGACAGCCCCCACTTCCTCGATGATTCCGGTAAACATTTCTTCGCCCTCTGATTACAATTGAACACTGTCGCCGTAGCACATCCCCTCATGTAGCTCAACGTGGACATCAGCGACGCCCGCGAAGGGACAGTCCACAGCTAGCCCACAGGCTTCTATTCAATAATAGTGGAATTGATGATAGTATCAAAGGTGTCCTTAAATGTGTTGTAATCGTCCTCGTTAGCGGTACATACGACAAAATAGGCTGTGGTTTCGGCGACAAAAATAGCAGCCCTCTGCGTTACTTTTATATCCTCATTGGAGAGGGTGAGCACCAGTTCATATCCTGCCCGATTGTTGACTACAATCGGCCCTTCACTGAGGATGGTCGCCCCAGCCGCTACAGCGCTGTTCCTACTCTCTATCGCATATGCCTCCAGAGTGGTGTTTGAAGAAACCGAGTCGATCCCGATTGCAACATATGTCTTGTTCCCAACATCGCCGATCGTCACTGCATCGTCGGTCTCCATCAACATCACCCAACCTTCGGGATGACCCACGCTACAACCAAAATCGTCATTGTGGTACCATACATACCCTGAAGGCAGTGATGGCAGCCCATCCGCCGGGCAACAGGCAATCACCACAGTAGCTACCACCAGAGCTAATAGAGCCATAATGACAACATTCCTCTTCATGTTACTCCGTTTCGGTGTTTTTCTTCTCGAAATCCTTATAGTACTTGCTGGCTGTCGCCTCGGTCTGCCCCTGATATTTACTTCCCAGGCTTTCATCTCCATACAATCTTTCCGCGGCAGAGGTGAGGCGAACAAACGATATCTGACCGATTTTCATCCCATAGTAGAGGGTGACTGGTAGCTTTGCCACATTGGAGAACTCCAGCGTCAAGTGCCCCTGCCACCCGGGGTCAACATAGCCCGCAGTGGAGTGAATCAGAAGCCCGATACGCCCCAGGGAGCTTTTCCCTTCCAGCCGACCGACTATATCATCTGGCAGGGCTATATTCTCAACGGTGCTCCCGAGGACGAACTCACCAGGCGGCAAAAGGAAAGGCTCATCCCCTTCGATCTCAACCAGTTCGGTCAAATCGTCCTGGCTCTGTTTCACATCGACATAGAAGGGGGAGCGCCACGTTCTGAAGACGAGGAGCTTTCTATCGAGGTGAATGTCGACGCTGGCTGGCTGGATACAGGACAGGTCCAGAGGCTCGATAATAATTCTGCCCTTGTCGATCTCTTCCCTGATCGTTCGGTCGCTCAGAACCATATTGAAACCGCCTTTTTCGCATTCTATCATCTCACCTAGCAAAGCGCAATATAAAATGGGAGCCTCGATTGATCGAGGCTCCCACTAGCTCTGCTGAGCATCCTACTGGATAGCAAAGGCCATCTGAACCGTGAGGGTGATCTCAGTCTCTCCTGGGCTGATGGGAGTGGGGACTTGCTCCGCCGCCATCACCCCCACCCCATAATAATCCTGGTAGATAGGGAAAAAGCCGCCGCTCTCCGAGATATAGAATGGACTTCCCATATGTACGCCGGCAAAATTGGCCAACTGCTGGGCCTTGTCTCTGGCGTCGGCTATAGCCTGCGCCCTGGCTTCGCTTTCGTAGATCGAAGGATCATCCACGGTGAAGCTTACTCCATGAATTCGGATGAGGTCTCCACCCGCCTTAGCTGCTGCATCGATAATCTGACCGGTGGCCTCGACATCCCTGATCTTGACGGTCACCATGTTGGTTACCCGGTAGCCGAGCAACACCTCATAATCATCCTCTATCCAGCTTTTCACCGGATAGTCCATATCTACCCACTCTCTTATCGGATAGATATCGAACCACTGTGTTTTGATGTCATTCTCAGCGACCCCATTGGCATATAGCGCAGCGATCACCCGGTCCATGGCCACAGCAGCTTCATCTATCGCCTGC
>DAOUVR010000111.1 GCA_030667555.1 Dehalococcoidia bacterium | reverse complement strand
ATGGATGCCGTCGTCATTGGTTACCAGTATCGTCAAGCCATACTCTCCAGTACCCTTTTCGCAGTGGCGCCGATCTCAGCGGGGCTTGGGGCTATAGTAGCACCAGCGGCGCTAAGAGCGGCGATCTTCTCTCGAGCGGTCCCTGAGCTTCCGGTGATGATGGCGCCGGCGTGTCCCATTCTCCTCCCCGGTGGAGCTGTGACTCCGCAGATAAAGGCGACAACCGGTTTAGTCATCTCCTTGATAAACTCTGCTGCGTTCTGTTCGGCTACTCCCCCGATTTCGCCAATGAAGACCACCATCTTGGTATTGGCATCTTTCTCAAAGAGCCTCAATGCATCAACGGGGGTGGTGCCGATCAATGGGTCGCCACCGACGCCTATGCAGGTGGATTGTCCAATCCCTAGATCCGTAAGCTGTGCCACCGCCTCATAGGTGAGAGTCCCGCTTCTGGAGACCACGCCAACCTCTCCTGGCATGTGGACATCCCCCGGCATTATCCCTGCCTTGCATTTGCCCGGTGAGATAACCCCTGGGCAGTTGGGCCCGATGAGGCGAGTCTCCTTCCCTTTTAGATAGCCAAGAACTGTAACCATGTCCAAGGTCGGGATGCCTTCGGTGATGCACGCCACTGTAGCGAGACCGGCGTCGGCAGCCTCCAGGATGGCGTCAGCAGCGAACGGCGGCGGAACGAAGATCATACCGGCGTTTGCCCCCGTCTCCCTTACCGCCTGCTCTACACTATTGAACACGGGCACTCCGTCGAAGAAGGAGCCCCCCTTCCCTGGAGTGACCCCGGCGACAACATTTGTTCCATATTCTATACATCTTCTGGTGTGGAAACTGCCCTCGCTTCCTGTAATCCCCTGGACCAGAAGCCTGGTACTCTCATCGACAAGGATGCTCATTCAAACCCCCTTAATTCTTCATTTGTTCCGAAATTAGATTTGCTCCGTTCACCCTGTCCGCCTTGCGGACTCCGATACTTCGTTCGGAGAGCATGTCGAAGGGCCTACCGTAAAATGGTAGCCTGGAGCATCTGCTCCAGGCACTGTTGGAGCGGATGCTCCTCTCCAGAGGCGAGTCGCCTTTGGCGACAATCTACCCCGATTTTTGTTCCCGTTAGTCCTGAGCTGAGCCGAAGGGCTCACCACGAACGGTATCCGGCATATCGCTTTTTATGATTCGTTGATAGACAACCGCCCATTAATTTTTCTTGGCTGCCACTACCTTCTTGGCAGCATCGGATAAGTCTTTGGCCAGGATCATGGGCAGGCCTGATTCGCCGAGGAGCCTCATCCCCTCGTCAACATTCGTTCCCCTCATCCTGACCACTATCGGCACCTTGATTTCCGTCTGTTTTGCAGCCTCGATCATCCCATGGGCGACTATATCACACCTGAGAATGCCGCCAAATATGTTCACCAGTGCTGCTTTGACCTTGGGGTCGGAAAGCATAATAGTAAAAGCCTTGGTCACCATTTCCTCGCTGGCGCCGCCGCCTACATCGAGGAAGTTTGCCGGCTCGGCGCCCATAAGCTTGATAATATCCATGGTGGCCATGGCAAGCCCTGCCCCGTTAACCATATAGCCGACATCGCCATCGAGCTTTATGTAGGAGATGTTATGCTGTGATGCTTCCAGCTCCAGCGCATCCTCCTGGCTGGGGTCACGTAGTTCGGCGTAGTCGCGATGGCGGAAAAGGGCGTTATCGTCAATGTTCAGCTTGGCATCCAGCGCCAGCAGCCTGCCGTCTGCGGTAACTATTAGAGGATTGATCTCCACCAGGGAGCAGTCCTTCTCCTGGAATACTCGATAGAGGTTTCCGATCAACTGGGTCGCCGGCCTGATTTGCTCCGGTTCCAGGTTCAAGCCATAGGCAAGCCTGCGTCCCATAAAGGGCTGAAATCCGGTTATCGGGTCGATATGTGCCTTGATGATCTTCTCTGGGCTCTTCGCAGCTACCTCCTCGATGTCCATACCGCCCGCTTCGCTAGCCATAATCACCGGGATGCCCTGTGCCGAGTCGATGATAATGCTTAGATACAGTTCGCGCTCAATTGATGCAGCCTCTTCGACAAGGACTTTATCCACTGGTACCCCTTCAGGCGATGTTTGGTGAGTAACCAGCTTCATCCCGATGATTTGGCCCGCCAGCTTTTCCGCCTCATCGGGTGATGATGCCGTCTTGATCCCACCTGCCTTGCCTCGACCGCCAGCGTATACCTGTGCTTTGATCACCACCTGGTCTCCAAGCGTGGAGGCGATCTCTTTGGCTTCCGCTGGTGTTGCCGCTACGCCTCCTTTGGGCACCGGGATGCCATAGCTTGCCAAAATCTCTTTGGCTTGATACTCATGGATCTTCATCTAACCTCCTTGATGCTTTGCCAAATTCTCATAGGCACAGAAATTCCTCCCATGTATATATTTTAAAGTACGAAGCAGCGGAGGGGGTGGGATTCGAACCCACGGTCCCGGAAATCGAGACAACTGTTTTCAAGACCGTCACCATAAGCCGCTCGGTCACCCCTCCCGGAATTAGTATACATCCGCTATTTTATAACCTCAAACCTGGTGTAGGGGTGGAGCGCCTGTGGTATGGCTATGCTGCCATCGGGTTGCTGATAGTTCTCCATTACAGCGATGAGCACGCGGGGCAGAGCAAGCCCTGAGCCGTTTAATGTGTGGACAAACTGTGGCCTGGCGCCTTGCTCGGGGCGAAATCGAACGTTGGTGCGTCGCGCTTGAAAATCGCCACAGTTGGAGCAGGAGCTGACCTCCAGCCATTCTCCGCAGCCAGGGGCCCACATCTCTATGTCGTAGGATTTGGTGGAAGCAAACCCAAGGTCTCCGGTGCAAAGCTCGAGCACCCGATAGGGGATGCCCAGCCTTCGGCACACCTCCTCGGCGTCGTTCACCATCTTTTCCAGTTCTTCGTACGAAGAATCGGGAGCGCCAAACTTGTAAAGCTCTACTTTATCGAATTGATGTCCCCTTTTGATTCCCCGTGTATCCTTGCCCGCCGACATCTTCTCGCGGCGAAAGCAGGCGGTATAGGCTACATAGTAGAGTGGCAAGGTGCCCGGGGGGAGGAGTTCGTCACGGTGAAGGTTGGTCAGCGGCACCTCGGCGGTAGGCACGAACCACAGGTCGTCCTCCTCATCGTGATACAGGTTGTCAGCGAACTTGGGCAGGTTTCCCGACCCCACCATGCATTCCTGCTTCACCATAAACGGGAGATACATCTCAGTGTAGCCGTGCTCCTGGATATGGAGGTCGAGCATGAAGGAGATGAGTGCTCTTTGAAGGTGCGCCCCTAGCCCCTTGAGGACATAGAAGCGGGTTCCTGAGAGCTTGACCCCCCGCCCAAAATCGATGATGTCCAGTTTCTCACCCAGTTCCCAGTGGGGAAGGGGCTTGAAATCGAATTCTCGAGCTTCACCCCAGGTTCTAACAGTCCTGTTTTCGCTCTCATCCTTGCCCACGGGAACGCTGGGGTGAGGGATGTTGGGCACACGTAACAGGAGGTCGTTTAATTGCTCGTCGGTTGACTTCACCTGCTCATCGAGGGTCTTGATTCGGTCCCCGATGTGGCGCATCTCCTCGATAAGCTGAGGAGGCTTCTCGCCCGTCTTGCCGATCTCTTTGCTTACCTCGTTTCGCCGTGCCCTGAGTGCCTCCACCTCGGCTAGCAGATTGCGGCGTTGCTTATCCAGGGAAAGGATTTCATCAATGGGTGCGCTGTCGTGGCGCTTCTCAAGGGCGTCGCGAACAAGGTCGGGGTTTTCTCGGATCAACTGCAGGCTAAGCATAGGTTTTCCTTCTACTTGGTGCGCAGTTGGGGGAAGAGTATAACCTCTCTGATCGATTGTTGGTTGGTGAACAGCATCACCAGTCGGTCGATGCCCAGTCCCAGCCCCCCAGTTGGAGGCATGCCGTGCTCCAGGGCGAGAATGAAGTCAGCCTGGTATCTCTCCGCCTCTTCATCGCCAAACTGGGCCCGCCATTCTTCTTGACTTATAAAACGGTTTTTCTGCTCCTCGGGGTCGTTTAGCTCGGTGAAGGCGTTGGCGATCTCTATTCTCCCAGCAAAGGCTTCAAAGCGCTCCACCAGGCGCTTATCGTCTGGCTTCCGCTTGGCTAAGGGGGACGTTTCCACCGGATAATCCAGTAAGAAAGTGGGCTGAACAAGCTTAGGCTCCACAAAGGCGGAAACCAATTTGTCGATGAGATAAGCCGGGCTAAGTGTTTCCTCAGTTTCGATTCCCAACTGTCGAATCGCATCACGCAGTGAATGGGCATCGGTGTGTTCGATAAAGTCGATACCGCAGCCTTCCTTGATGGCGTCTCTGAGAGTAATGCGCTGCCACGGTGGCGAAAAATCAATGGTATCCCCAGCGAAGCTGACCCTGGTTGTGCCCAGAACCTCCTGGGCCACATGGGATATCATATCCTCCACCATCTTCATCACATCATTGTAGTCAGTATAGGCTTCGTAGCTCTCAAGCATGGTGAACTCAGGGTTGTGCTTGATGGATATGCCCTCGTTTCTGAAGATGCGCCCGATCTCGTATACCTTGTCGAGTCCGCCCACAATGAGCCGTTTCAGGT
>DAOUVR010000179.1 GCA_030667555.1 Dehalococcoidia bacterium | reverse complement strand
TCATAAGGTGGGTTGGTATGTGTGATACACTTGTAGCATTAGGAAACGCCACCGATGACGGCTCGGTGATTCTGGGAAAGAACAGCGACAGAACGCCCAATGAGGCACAAGTAGTGAGACATTTCCGCCGGATGGAGCATCCCGAGGGCTCCACGGTCAAGTGCACCTATATAGAAATTCCCCAGGTATCACAGACCCTTGAAGTGCTCCTGTCAAGCCCGTTTTGGATTTGGGGGGCTGAAATGGGGGCTAACGAATGTGGTGTGGCTATTGGCAACGAAGCTGTTTGGTCCAAAGAAGGTTACGCTGACACCGGTCTACTTGGTATGGATCTTCTCAGATTAGGATTGGAGCGGGGGGAGACTGCTAGAAGAGCTCTGGAGGTAATTGTCGGGCTCCTGGAGAAACATGGGCAGGGTGGGGGCTGCTTTTATGATATGCCCATAAAATATCACAATTCCTTCCTCATCGCTGATCCGAGTGAGGCCTGGGTTCTGGAAACTGCCGATAGGTACTGGGTTGCAAAGCGCGTCAAGGACGTCGGTTCAATTTCAAACGGCTATACAATAGGCAAGCAGTGGGACTTGGCTTCACATGGCCTGGTGGAGCATGCCGTCGAAGAGGGTTGGTGTGACTCCATAGACGGTTTTGACTTCGCTCGATGCTACGAGAACCCGGCGATGCGGGAGATCGTGCATTGTGTCGAACGTCTCAACCGGTCAGCCAGACTTCTGCAAGACAACAAAGGGAACATGACCGCAAAGGATATGATGAGTTTCCTTAGAGACCACGAAGGATACAGCCCAGCGGGGTGGAATCCAGACAGGCAAATAAACACCATATGCATGCACGCGGGTCCTCAGGTTATCAGTCAGTCCACGGCGAGCTACGTGGCGCATCTAACACAGGAAATACCTACACACTGGTTGACCGGAGGGTCCAGTCCCTGCATCAGTGTTTATATTCCCTTCTATATTGGTGCCGAGATTCCAGAAACGTTCACCAGGGGCAGAGAAAAGTACGAGGAATACTCGTACTGGTGGGAGCATGAGAGGTTGGCTCGCAAGGTGCAGGAAGATTATCCTCGACGCGCCAGCCTGATAGTCCCTCAACTTGAGGATCTGCAGTCTAAATTTGTGGAAGAGGCTAGAGAGATTAGGAAGAGGGCTCAACGTCTTACCCCTGAGGAGGCCATTGAACCACTTCAAGATTTCATGAATAGGTGCACTGAGAATGTGATCAAAAGGCATAAAGAGTGGTTCAAATCCGTGGAAAATACCAGACTGAGCACTCAGACCAAGGGCGACTACCTCGATTATCTGAAGGTTCTCAACGAGGCGGCTGGAATAGAGCTTTGAGATAACTACAGTCCGTACGCACGGGGGTACAGACCAACGAGACGGATGAGGCCACTGATTGCCTCCTATTCTCACCCTATGCTGAGCCCTCTTACGTGGCAGTCCCCGCTAAAAGGGCCTTTATCCGCTCCACGATGAGGGGCAGGCTCTCGCCCGATGGATCCCTGAGCACTACTTCACACGAATTGGTGAGGGCTGTGTCGTAAGGGTTTATCTCAATGAGCGCTCCTCCTCGCCTGCGGACAGTAGAGGGAAAAGCTGCTGCCGGATAGACCTGGGCTGACGTCCCGATCAGAAGCATGCAGTCGCATTTCTCTGTTTCATCTTCGCAACACTTTAGGACATCGGGAGGGATGGGCTCGCCAAACATAACACCATCGGTCTTTATATATCCTCCGCAATCGGGGCACAAAGGTGGGAGCACCTCTGCGTTGATTTCGTCTCGTTCATAGCGATGCCCACACGAAATGCATCGCAGCTTGAGTATGTTGCCGTGGATCTCGGCTACGTTTTTGCTGCCAGCAGCATAGTGCAAATTGTCTACATTTTGGGTAATGATATATTTCAGTACTCCCATCTCTTCAAGCTCAGCCAGGGCGTAGTGCCCCTGGTTAGGCTTTGCCCGCTCAATTCCTTCTACCAGTTCGCTAGCATAGCCTTCTCTTTTAATGATGGACTCCCACCATCCCTTTGGGTCGGCGAGGAAGCGGTCATAGCCCCGCATATCGGGCTCGCCATACTTGGTCCACAATCCACCGGGACCGCGGAAAGGAGGAATGCCGCTCTCCACGCTCATCCCTGCTCCTACCAGCGCCAGTACATACTTCGCTTCGTGGAGCAGGCGTGCCGCTTTTTCGATCTCTTCGCCAAGTTCGGCCATTTGCAACCCACTATAAGCAATTTAGTGCCTGTCTGGCGGTATTATGGTGGTTTCGTCCACGGCTTGCAACCTTAAATATAGTCTTACAATGCTTTATCGAGCAAGGTATTGGTGTTGTTGCGAGCCCTTCGCTTGGAGTCATTCTGAGCGCTAGCGAAGAATCTCACGGCGCTCAGGACAGGCTCCGCGAAGCAATCCTCATTGGCATCCTTCAGAGATTGCTTCGTCGCCGCTGCTCTCGCCAAAGGCGAGTCGGTGTCGCCTGAGGCGACCCTCGGGAGACCTTCGGAGACCTCGCAATGACAAGTAGACCGTCGACACCCCCAGACCCCCGCCAGAGGGGAGACCCCTCTGGACTTCCCCCTTATTATCCTCTCCCTTGACGGGAGAGGGTGAGGGTGAGGGTGAGG
>DAOUVR010000161.1 GCA_030667555.1 Dehalococcoidia bacterium | reverse complement strand
CCTAGAACAGAACACAAGGTGAACTTCGATGCTGACAACAGACAAAGAGGGAGAGGCGCTAGGCGGCATGACCTCTTACATCAGAAGCTGGATAAGGCACGGGAAAGGTTTGAGTCATCGCCATTCAACTGGTACGTGGGCCCAGATAAGGCAGAGTTGCTGATTATAACTTGCGGTAGCTGCTGGCTTCACTCTCAGGAGGCAGTGAGGATATTAAACCTGGAAGATAGGGTGGGCATCCTTAAGCTGGGTACATCCTGGCCCTTACCGGAAAAATTCGTGGAGAGACACCTGAGCAAGTCACAGAAAATCCTCTTTGTAGAAGAGATCGACCCCTTCGTGGAGCGGAGCGTGATGGAATTGGTGGCCAACCTGCCATTCACCGATCCTCATCCCACCTTTTACGGCAAGCGCTCCGGGCATGTAAATGCCTACGGAGAGCTAAACCCAGACATGGTTATCACAGCTATAGCGACCATAATGGGTCTCACCTACCAGCCTCGAGATATCGAGTATGAAAAGGAGGTTGAAGCGCTCTCAAAAAGCTACGTTATCACGCGCCCCGGGACCTTGTGTCCCGGCTGCCCCCATAGAGCCAGCTACTGGGTAATCAAGAACGCCCTCAGGTTAGACGGACGTAATGGCTTCATTACCAACGATATAGGCTGCTACGGTGTGGGACCAACTGCCGCTGGGTTTTTTGTAGGTAGAAACGGTTACTGCATGGGAGCTGGAGCCGGTATGGCTAATGGATTCGGAAAACTGGGGCAGTTCGGCTTCAACCAGCCGGTGCTTGCTGCCTGCGGCGACTCCACCTTCTATCATGCTGCTATCCCAGCACTTATAGATGGCATTCATCATCATTCCAACTTTATCCTCGTCGTTTTTGATAATGGCGCTACAGCCATGACCGGCTTCCAACCTCACCCTGGAATTGGAGAAACGGCTATGGGGGAGCCAGCAAGAGTGGTAAGCATCGAAGCCATATGCCGCGCTATGGGGATACGTGTTGAGGTTTGCGACCCCTTTGACCTGAAGAATACTACG
The DNA here is from genome assembly GCA_030667555.1 of Dehalococcoidia bacterium. Taxonomy (GTDB): domain Bacteria; phylum Chloroflexota; class Dehalococcoidia; order E44-bin15; family E44-bin15; genus DAOUVR01. The sequence goes on along the minus strand of DAOUVR010000161.1, from coordinate 2,098 downwards.
GCAACCCTGCTGGACATGATGGCCATGGATGGCGATGTTAGGGTACTCATAATGAAACGTGAGTGCGAGCTGATAAGGGCCAGGAGGGAAAAGCCTCCATACAAGGTATATGTAGACCCCGATAAGTGTATAGGGGAGGCTTGTGGCTGTGACAGGTTATGTACCCGGCTGTTCCTCTGCCCTGGGCTGAGATGGAACAGTAAGACCGGCAAGGCGGAAGTAGACGAGGTTATCTGCTCCGGCTGTGGTGTGTGTATCGATATATGCCCACAAGGTGCAATCATAAGGGAGGCAACATGACTACCAAAACATTGATGAAGGATCCGCTCAATCTGATCGTTATCGGCGCCGCCGGGCAGGGCAATGTGCAAATATCGCTGCTCATTGGCGATGCTTTGGTCCGGGAGGGCTACCTTGTGACATTCGGACAGACCTATGGAGCAACCCAGCGGGGTGGCTCTGTTACCAACTATGTTAGGATATCAAAGGAAGTCCAGTGCAGCCCGATTGTACCCGAGGGGCGCGCCGATATCATCCTCGCTTTGGAACCGGTGGAAGCCATGCGCATGCTGAGACGGTACGGCAACCCCAATGTCATCACCATAGTCAACTCCAGGCCGATACACCCTATCGACATCACCGGTGGTCAGGCTGAATACCCCGACCTGGATGAACTTCTAGACGCCATCAAGCGGCTGTCAGCTAAAGCCTGGGTAATAAACGCCACTGAGGAAGCACAAAGACTGGGAGACCCCATCCTGGCCAACATAATCCTCACCGGCGCCCTTATTGGCACTACCACCCTGCCGCTGGACAAAGAGTCGCTAGAACCCCTATTAATAGAGCGTTTCCCCAAGGCGATTGAGCTCAATATGATGGCTTTCAGCAGAGGCATTGAATTGGTCAGTCAGTAGTACATTAATTGCCACCATATTTCCATATCTAGCCTGGAATAACCTGTTTTACCCGAGGCTTGCTTGGCTCAGGGTGCCTTCAGCAATCATAGCATCTACCGAATCGACCAAAGCCTTGACTGTCTGGTCGATATCCTCTTCGGTGTGGGCTATTGACAGGATAAACAGTCTCGCCCCCATGGTGGCAATACCCCGATGGAGTAGATGAAGACACAGCCGCATCCTTATCGATGTTCCTGCCATTAGCTTGCGTATGTCATTGGTAGGTGGCAGAGTATCATCAGATGGTTCGTAGTCAATCGGACCAAGGTACAAGTGGACAATTGACCTTCCATAAAGACGGCCATCAATACCTCGCTCTTTTAAAGCCTGGTTACCTCTTTCCCGGAGATAAGCGCCAAGCTGATTAACCCTTCTTTGGACCTCACCCCCTTCGTATAGTTTGCAAGCGGCAACCCCAGCGGCTGCGGTGAGAGGGTTAGCATTCCACGTCCCTGTGTGGAAAAGAGACTGTTGTGGAGGAGGCTTAGGCTTTAAAATATCCATGATATCAGCTCTACCCCCCAGCGCTCCAACAGCTAGTCCCCCACCTATGGTCTTACCTAACGCGGTTAGATCAGGCGTTACCCCCACCGTAGCCTGCCACCCCCCTGGTGAATCGCGGAAGCCAGTAACCACCTCATCGAGCAGACAGATAGTGCCGTACTTTTGGGTCAGACCAGGCAGGGCACGAACAAAATCAGCATCCCATGGAATCTGACCACCCATGTGAGCACCACCCCCCTCAACCATGAGTACAGCATATTCTTTCTTGGCCAGCTCATACTCTACCTGGTTAAGGTCGTTACCAGGTATTACCACAACCTCGTCGGCAACAATGCCCGGGGCTAGCTTTCCAGAAATATAGGCTGTCACCTCGTCGGCCCAACCGTGAAAATTCTCCTCGAACCTGAGGTTTTTCCTCCTGCCAGTAAAAGCCCGGGCAAGCCTTATCCCCATCATATTGCCTTCCTGTCCACACGCGAAGAACTCGACCCTCTCCCTCGATGGCATCATGCTATTTCTCAGCTCAGCCCACTCAATCTCCAGTTCGTGGTTTTCACCGTAGTGAACTCCCTTTGCCATCTGCTCCTGCACCGCCCGTACCACATCAGGGTGGCAGTGACCCAGTATCAGGGCTCCAT
>DAOUVR010000116.1 GCA_030667555.1 Dehalococcoidia bacterium | reverse complement strand
GCAAGATGTTCAAAGGACTGCTTGTGGCCTTCGCTGGATACTGGACGCTGCGCCTGTTGGTACAGCACCTCATCGGATAGTGTGCTAGCCTCGCAGAATGAGGTGCCACTAACCATACGAAAGAGTACACTGGTTTGACACCCCAATTGGGGTATCGTATAATCATAGGCTAGTAATGCCGAAGCGAACATATCAACCAAAGAAGATACCCAGGAAGCGGGAACATGGCTTTTTAAAGCGCATGAGCACTCGCGGCGGCCGAGCTGTGCTCAAGAGGAGGAGGCTAAAGGGTCGCACGCGGCTAACGGTGTAGGGATGAGGAGAGAAGAGCGTCTCACCAGGAGAAAGGATTTTGAGACAGTCTATAAAAAAGGGAGGTCGTGGGCCAATAATCTGCTGGTGCTAAGGGCATTGCCAAACGAGGTCGGAGCAAGCAGATATGGCTTCGCTGTGGGGAAGCGATTGGGAGGAGCAGTGGTAAGAAATCGAGTGAAGCGGCGGCTTCGGGAAGGGGCAAGGCTAACGCCGGTTAGGGATGGCTGGGATATAGTGCTCATTGCTCGTCAGCATGCGGTTGATACCGATTATCATACTTTGAGGAGGGCTATGGAGGAACTGCTGGCTCGGGCGCAGCTACTGGGCAATGGGAGGGAAGAGGCTTGACAACGACTCTCCCCCAAAAAACTATCCCTTTTGCGGGAGTCCCAACGAGGGTTGCCCAAGGGTTGATCCGATTTTATCAGATGACCATCTCGCAAGTTACTCCCTCCTCCTGCCGCTTTGTTCCCACCTGCTCTCAATATACCATGGAAGCGATTGGAAAATACGGTCTTTTAAGGGGCGTTTGGTTAGGAACGAGACGACTCGCTCGTTGCCACCCTTTCAATGCTGGTGGATATGACCCTGTGCCTTGATGCCCCTTTTTCTGCCACTTATGTAGTGCCTTCATGAAAAAGAGATTTTCGTTGTTATTTGCCCTGCTAATAGTGGGCTGCCTGTTCCTTACAGGTTGCCTTCCTGGCACCGGCGGAGGTTTCCTCTGCGGCGGCGGCTCAGCCCCGAGCGGATGGTCAGGGCCGGTGGTGGGTAATGATACCCTGTATGTAGGCTCTATGACAGGCAGAGTTATCGCTTTGGAAGACCTCTCCCTGGCGCGGGCGAGAATAAAATGGCAGTACCCTCCAAGTGATGAATCAGCTCTCGGCTATATCTACGGCACACCTTGTGTGGCGGACGGAGTGGTCTATGTTGGTGCCTATGGAGGCGCGACGCGCGACCCCAAGGTTTATGCCATCGATAGCGAAAACGGGTGGAGAATTTGGGCCTACCCCGATGAGGGTTCCATCGGCCCCATCATAGGCAGCCCCGTGATTGCTAATAGCACCTTATATGTCGGTTCGTCCGATGGCAAGCTATATGCCATCGACATCGAGACGGGCAGAGACATATGGCGGTTTGAGACGGGTGATGATATCTGGGCTGCCCCTGCGGTGCATGACGGCGTGGTGTACATTGGCTCCTTTGACCAGAAGCTTTATGCGTTGAATGCCGAGAATGGCGTTAAGGTCTGGCACTTCGATACCGGGGCCGCCATTGCTTCCACCCCGTTGATATACAACGATACCATCTATGTTGGCTCGTTTGACCGCAAATTCTACGCCATAAATCTCGATGGCACAGAGAAGTGGCAGTTCGACGAAGCGGAGAATTGGTTTTGGGATAAGGCTGTGGCCTACGGCGATTTCATCATCGCAGGCTGTCTGGATGGTCGAGTTTACGCCCTCGATGCTGAAACTGGGGACTGTAAATGGTATTACCCGCCTGAGGATGAGGAGCCAGTCGGGCCGGTTCGTGGAGCCCCCGCTCTGGTTGGAGACGTAGTTGTTTTCGGTTCTGAAGACGGCAAGGTTTATGTCCTAGATGCCTCTACGGGGCAGGAACTTTGGCACTACCCTTCTGAAGAGGATTACCTTGGCCCTGTTCGTGCCCCTATTTGTGCTGGAAATGGCGTAGTTTATGTTCATGCCAGTAATCAAAAGATATATGCCCTGGATATGGAATACGGCCGTATAAATTGGAGCTTTTCCACCGTCGATTGAGGTAACAATGGATCATAACGATGTTTCGACTAAGTAGAAAAAACCTCATCATAATCGCCGTCGTTATTGCCGTTATCGTCATCTTAGTGGCATTTGGGCCGATAGAGGTTTGGAATCTTGTCCTACTTCAGCCAATACTGAATCTCCTCGTCCTGCTATCCAGTGTCTTCTTCGGCAGCTTTGGAATAGCCATCATTATCGTCACCATCATTGTGCGCCTGCTCACACTCCCCCTCACCCTGAGGCAACTGCATGCCACAAAGGCAATGAGCGCCCTTGCGCCAAAAATGCAGGAAATCCAGAAGAAGTATGCCAAGGACCAGGAGAAGCTCCGCAAAGAGATAGCCAACCTCTACAAGGAGAGCGGGGTAAATCCGGCGGGTTGCATGCTCCCCCTGCTCATTCAGTTTCCCATCTGGATCGCCCTTTACCAGTCGATCACCAGGGCTCTGGCATCATCCCCTGAGGAACTCCTGAACCTTTCCCAGAACCTTTACGCCCTGCCGATTATACAGCAGACGGTGCCTCTCCAGGCACAATTCCTCTGGCTTGACCTCGGTGCTCCCGATCGATACTTTATCCTTGCAATCCTTTGTGGCGCGTCTATGTGGGTTTTACAGAAGATGTCCACCCTGCCGTCGGCGGACCCGAGGCAGCAGTCGATGGGGAAAACCATGATTTGGATGATGCCGTTGATGTTTGCCATGTTTACCTTGATGGTTCCCAGCGGGCTGGGACTTTTCTGGGTGGTATCAAACATTATCGGTATTATAATGCAGTACTATATTACCGGTTGGGGAACTCTTGCCGGTTTCTCTCTTGCAGGTTTACTTACTAGAGCACCCGCCACGGCACCGCCGCCAGCTACACCAGGGCCAGCACAGCAACTGCAAACACCAATGGGGGCCGAGCAGGAGGAGGCATTGGCTGCCGAAAGGATGAAACAAGAAAAGAGGTTGGAGCATGGAAAGTCTAGAGATAAGCGCAAAGACCGAAGAGGAGGCCGTCGAGATAGCTCTAGAAAAGCTCGGCGTCGCTCGTGAAGAGGTGGAGGTGGTCGTTGTAAAAAAGGGCAAGGCACGATTCCTCGGCCTTGGCAGTGAGGAAACCACCATAAGGGTGACAAGGCGTCAGTCTGAGGCAACGGTGCAAGAGGCGGTTACTCTGGCCAAGGACGTATTAGAGAAGCTTCTCTCTTTAATGAAGGTCTCCGCCACCGTTAACGAAAAGGAAATATCCTCACCGGAAGGGGAAACACGCATTGCGCTTGATATCACCGGCGATGATCTGGGCATCCTTATCGGGAGGAGGGGGCAGACCCTATTTTCATTGCAATACTTAATCTACCTGATAGTGAGCCACCAGATGCAGGATCGTGTGCCCATAATCATCGATGTTGAGGGATATCGAGAGCGGCGCCAGGAGGCACTTACCAGACTGGCGATTGGCATAGCGGAATCGGTTGCGGCCAGTGGACAGTCGGTAGACCTTGAGCCAATGCCGCCAAACGAGCGAAGGATAATCCACCTTGCTCTTCAGGACCATTCGGTAGTGACTACTGAGAGCGTCGGCGAGGGTGAGGCCCGAAAGGTTACCATTAAAAAGCAGTAAGCCTTGACTTTACACTCGTCATTTGCTAGTGTCTATAGGACAAGGCGACGACGGAGAAGAGTAGGGGGGAGAAAGCGCCAAGCGAGTCTGGTAGGGTGAGAGCAGATGCGACCCTCCCTCTGAAAATCCCTCCCGAGCTGCCAACCGAACGCCCCGATAAATCGGGGCCAGTAGACTTGGCCGGCTTCGTCAGCCGTTATCCAGACGGAGGCATGAAGCGTGCCTCTGATGAGTGCCCCGATAGCGGGGAATTAGGGTGGTACCGCGGGCTTAAAGCTCGTCCCTAGTGGACGAGCTTTTTTATTCCTGTATACGATAATAATTGGAATTGAAAGCAGAATAGTGGAGATGGATGCACAATATGTTTGAGCCAGTATCGAGTAAGGTAAGCTTTCCAGAACTGGACAGGCGCATCCTCGACTTCTGGAAGGAGAAGCGCATCTTCGAGAGGAGCGTTGAGAGGCGAAAAGATGCGCCCCTTTTCGTCCTCTATGAGGGTCCGCCAACAGCCAACGCCAGCCCAGGGGTGCATCATGTCCTGTCACGAGTGTTTAAGGATGTCATCCCCCGCTATAAGACGATGAAGGGATACTGCTGCCCAAGAAAGGCGGGATGGGATACCCACGGGCTACCAGTGGAGCTTGAAATTGAGAGGGAGCTGGGCTTCTCGTCGAAGGCTGACATAGAGGCCTACGGCGTTGCCAACTTCAACGCCAGGTGCCGCGAAAG
>DAOUVR010000080.1 GCA_030667555.1 Dehalococcoidia bacterium | reverse complement strand
GACCAGAAAGGCTTGACGCGATACCGGCAGTAGTTGAGGCGATGCGAGGGGTATCGAAGCCGATCATTGCCTCCATAAGTGGGGTCGCCGTCGGTGGAGGAATGACCATCAGCCTTCACTGTGACGTAAGGATCGCTTCAGAAAAGGCCCGTTTTGGGGCTGTCTTTGCCCGTGTGGGGGTTATCCCCGAGTTGGGCTCGACCTATACTCTTTCTCGCATTGTGGGTATCGCCAAGGCTTGTGAACTGGTGTTCACCGCTCGCATAATCGATGCCGCTGAGGCTAAGGAGATTGGTCTGGTGAATCAGCTTGTGCCAGCGGACGAACTGAAGCAAGCCACGCAGGAGATGGCAAGAACTATTGCCAAACTGCCTCCATTTGCCATCCAGATGGCCAAGCGGGGCCTTTATCAGGGATTGGATACCGATATTCGTACGCAGATGCGGTTCGAAGCCATGGGGCTTGACGCTTGCTTTCGCAGCGCCGACCACGCCGAAGCGGTGAGGGCATTCTTAGAAAAGAGAGAGCCAAAGTTCGAGGCGCGGTAGTAACGCGCCTAATGGGAGGTTTTGCATGGATGTGTTCGAGGCTATAAGGGAAAGAAGAAGCATTAGACAGTATCAAGCCAAAGCTGTACCGGAGGAGAAGCTGACACAAATCCTTGAGGCGGGCCGGTGGGCGCCCTCATCGGGCAACAGGCAGCCCTGGAAATTCATAGTCATTAAGGATGAAGAGGTCAAGAGCAAATTGGCAAGCATAGCTCCCTTTGGGAGATTTATTGATAAAGCGCCCGTCGGCATCGCTGTAGTCATTGACCCACAGGGCTCCAGTCATCCTGTCGAGGACGGGGCGGCGGCAACCCAGAACATACTTCTGGCCGCTCATGCTTTAGACCTGGGTGCGTGCTGGATTGGTTCCTACGGCTCTGATTACGAAGGGAGGGCCAGAGAAATCCTGGGCATCCCACATGATAGAAGGATATTATCGCTCATTTCGCTGGGCTACCCGACGGAATCACCCGAGAAGGGCAGGGTGGAACTCAGCGAGCTGGTATCTTGCGACCGATACGCCGATAAGTAGCGTATATATTACCCACAGTTGGAACTGGCCTTGTCGCAGGCTGACTGCAGTTCGGTATATCTGTTACCACCGATGGTATGATTCGGGGTGGCTGCGTCGCCCTCCGTGGCGGGGAGCGTTTGTCGAGAATCGGGGTTGTTATTGGGTTTGCTTGAGTACATAGCAGATCACGCCACTGACCTAGTGGGACTTCTATGGGAACACCTGCAAATTATCGGTATTGCTATCCTTGCTTCTCTGATAGTTGGCGTAACACTTGGGATATTCATAAGCCGACATGACCGCCTAGCCTCTGTGGTTATTTCCATAGCTGGCGTCATAATGACAATTCCGAGTTTAGCCATGTTTGCATTCATGATCCCCCTCCTTGGCATCGGACTGGAGCCAGCCTGGGTAGCCTTAGCTCTCTATGCGCTGCTGCCTATCATCAGGAATACGAACGTGGCCATAAGGAATGTAAATCCGGCTATGCTTGAGGCCGGCAGGGGCATGGGGATGACAGATCTGCAAATACTGTCAAAAGTCAGGGTACCATTAGCTCTACCGGTAATCATGGCTGGCGTGCGAACCTCCGTAGTTTTGACGATTGGCATTGCTGCAATCGCGGCCTACATAGGAGCTGGTGGGTTGGGCACATACATATTTCGGGGAATTAGCCAGAGCTATGCCAATCCCATCATTGCCGGGGCACTAGTAGTGAGCTTGCTCGCTATTCTATCTGACCTTATCCTTGGGAGACTGGAGAACTGGCTGGTGCCAAAGGGACTGAAGGTCCGGGCGTAGAGAGCAGGGTCAATCACAGAGGAGGGGAAGCATACAGTGATCACCTTAGAAAACGTAACCAAGATTTACCACGGCGATGTTAAGGCGGTGAACAGTGTGAGCTTCACCATACCCGAAGGGGAGGTATGTATCTTAGTTGGCCCCTCCGGTTGCGGCAAAACTACTCTGCTAAAGATGATGAACAGGCTCATTCAACCCACCAGTGGCCGCATATTCGTCGCTGGTCGGGATGCTAGTGGGGTAAACGCCGATTAACTGAGGCGTGATATTGGCTATGCGATTCAGGACATTGGTCTCTTTCCACACCTTACAGTTGCGGCCAATATCGCTGTGGTTCCCAGACTCAAGAAATACCCTAAGGGGAAAACACGCCAGCGCGTCGATGAGCTGCTTGAACTGGTGGGGTTAAATCCGGATGAATTCAGGCACAAGTACCCCAGGCAGTTGAGCGGAGGCCAGCAGCAGCGAGTCGGCGTGGCCCGGGCATTGGGGGCTGACCCGCCGATACTATTGATGGATGAACCCTTTGGTGCAATAGATCCGATAACCCGGTCTCGGCTACAGGACGAATTGCTCAAGATCCAAGAGAAGTTGAAAAAGACCATTGTTTTTGTGACCCACGACATAGATGAAGGTTTGAAGATGGGGGATCGTATCGCTCTACTGAGGGAAGGGGAGTTGGTGCAATACGATACGCCTCAGGAACTGCTCGCCCACCCCCGCAACGGCTTTGTGCGCGATTTCATCGGTGCCGATAGCTCCATCAAACGCTTGGCACTCATGAAGGTGGAAGAGGTAATGAATGCCAATGTGCTAACGGTCAAGCTGGAGCAGACCGCCTCTGAGGCGAGAGATATTATGGAGCAGAATGGCCTGGACAGTGTAATAGTCGTAGATGAAAAGTATGTTCCGAGAGACTGGATCGAGTTGAGTGACTTAAAGGCCGGAACGGGGCGAGTTAGCGACATAATCAGCACGAAACCTATAGAAGAGATAGCGGTTGATGGCTCGATGAGGGTCAGGGATGCGTTGGCCAAGATGCTAACTACCGGCCTGAGTCGTCTTTCGGTTGTTGATGAGCGGAAGAGCTTCAAGGGTGAGATCACGTTTTCTGCCTTGCAGCAAGTAGTGGGCGACGACAAGCAGTTGAAGTAGGTAAAGAATGGAACTCTGGGTCGACCTTTGGAAATACGTAGTTGAGCGCTATCCTGAGATGCTGGGAATGCTGTGGCGGCATCTAGAACTGGTAGGGCTGGCGACGCTGGCGGCAGCTTTTGTTGGTATTGGACTGGGCATTCTCATCACCAGACGACGGCTCAGGTGGTTGGGGCCGCCGGTTATGGCGATATGCAACATAGGACAGACGGTGCCAAGCTTGGCTGTGGTAGCCATCATGTTGCCGATTCTTGTGATCGGCTTCCTGCCAGGGTTCTTTGCCATATTCATATACATCTTGCTGCCGATAGCCAGAAATACTTACGTTGGAATTCGAGGTGTTGACCCGGGGCTAATGGAGGCTGCCCGAGGGATGGGGATGAGCGCCGGGCAGATTCTCGTTCGTCTTGAGATTCCGCTGGCAACGTACGTTATATTAGCCGGGGTGCGGACTGCAATGGTTATTGCCGTTGGGGTGGCTACGCTGGCAACTTTTATTGGCGCGGGAGGACTTGGTGACCTTATTGACAGGGGAATCTCGTTAGTGAATACTACGTACTTGCTGGCAGGGGCAATCCCGGCAGCCTTGCTGGCTATCGCTATAGAGCTTGGGCTGGGAAGGCTGGAAAGGGTGATAACCCCCAAAGGGCTAAGAGTTTAGAAGGAGGTGCGATAGCAAACGAATCATGATGGAGACTATGATTGGACAAATCTAAGCAAGGAGGAGGCAGAAAGCGATGAGAAAGATTGGCCTGTTGATGCTGGCCTTTATGCTGGTTGCTATGTTTATGGTTTCCTGCGGAGGCGGCGCAGATGTTACGGTAGGCTCTAAGGAGTTTACCGAGCAGATTATCCTTGGCAAAATGATGAAGCTGGTACTGGAGGACAACGGGCTGACAGTGGATGACAAGACAGGCTTGGGGGGCACAATGATATGCCGTGAGGCTCTGCTGTCGGGCGACATCGACGTCTATATGGAATACACCGGTACGGCGCTACTAGTCCATCTGGGTCACGAGGATCCGATCACTGACTCTCAGCTATGTTACGAGACGGTTAGAGCTGAGGACCTTAGCGAGAATGGCATCGTGTGGCTCCAACCGTCGCTTTTTGACAACACCTACACCTTGATGATGCGTGAGGCAGAGGCTGAGAGCCTGGGGCTAGACAGCATATCCGATTTGGCGGCCTACATTAATGCCAATCCGGGCGAACTGACTTTTGCCAGCGGTGCTGAATTCCAGGAAAGGCCGGATGGCTTGCCCGGAGTGGAAGCCACATACGGTTTTGAGTTTGGTGGTGCCAACGTTGTCCAGATGGACGTCGGCCTAACCTATAGTGCTCTATATGAGGGCGAGGTCGATGTAGCCATGGGGTTTGCTACCGATGGACGCATTGCAGGATTCGACCTGGTAAACCTTCAGGATGACCTGCAGTTCTTCCCCGTTTACAATGTGGCTCCCACACTGCCGCAGTCATTCCTTGACGAGTACCCAGATGTAGAAGACATTCTGGATGGTATTGCACCGTTGCTGGACAGTGTGACCATGCAAGGCTTGAATTACGAGGTAGATATTGAACACCGGGATGCTGATGATGTAGCCCGTGAATGGCTCGTAAGCGCTGGTCTTCTCGAGGAGTAGAAGACCCGAGGTTTGTTGCGAAAGACAGCGGCTTAAGGTCTGTACATAGCCGAGGACCTGACACTTGTGGCGTTGAGCTTCGGCGACGGGAGGCCTGCAACCTGTCCCAGGACAGCATAGCCAGGGTTTGTGCTGCGGAAGACGGGTAAAACGCACTCCTTTTACGGTTAAGCAGTGGGTCGCTGGTCGGATTACGATAAACTACCCACTGCTTTACTACTATAGCCCGTGCTTGCCCCACTTCTTGCCGGTGGTGCGCTGGCCATGTCGGCCAATCTTACCCTCGGCAAAGGCAGTGGCGCCTGTCTGGCTTGTGACACCCCTGATTTGAGTCAGGGCCCCTAATTCGGCTTCTATAAGGTAGGCCTCGCTGAGGCTATGACCGTAGCTGCGCAGGACGGATTCCTTGTCGGTGCGGATAGACCCCTGGGGATACTCGCATATCTGTTCGGCAATTTGGGTCGTTCTTTCCATGAGCTTATCCCTGGGCACTATTTCGCTCACCAGCCCGAATTGTAGCGCCTCTTGGGCGTCGACCACCCTGCCAGTGATGATCATGTCCATGGCGCGCCCCAGTCCGATAATGCGAGGCAACCGCACAGTCAAACCATCGACCAGAGGGACATTGAAGCGCCGGTTGAGGACACCGAACTTGGCGTTGTCTGCGGCGATTCGCAGGTCACACCAGGTGGCAAGCTCAAGACCGCCGGCTACACACCAGCCGTTGATAGCTGCGATGGTGGGTTTGAAGATATCTATCCCTCGGGTGTAACCCATGAAGCCCAGATTGTTGTATATATCGGTTCTGGCTTTGTCCACGTCTCTAGCCAAACCGAGGGGACGGTCCGATGGCATTTTTGACAGTGCCTTCAAGTCCGCACCGGCACAAAATGCCTCGTCGCCAGCGCCTGTGATGATGCTGACCAGGGCATCGTCGTCATCACGGAAAGCGCGGTAGGCCTGTGTAATCAAAGCTCCAGTCTCGGGGTCGACGGCGTTGCGAACCTCAGGGCGGTTGATGGTGATATAGAATATGTTTCCTCGTCTCTCATAGGTTACCTTTGCCATGTTGTTTTCTCCTTTG
>DAOUVR010000103.1 GCA_030667555.1 Dehalococcoidia bacterium | reverse complement strand
GGTCTTAATTGCAAACTGGTGCTTTTATGGTCTTTACATTGTAGTCCGCTATCGAAAACCGCTTTGGCTCAGACCAATGTATAAAATATTGTTTGCCAAAATGAATTTTAATTCCGTTACCTTTCATGATCACAGCATTGAGTTAGTTGACAAAAGTGGAGAAATACTGAGAAGCAGAAGGTTCCGTCTCAGCCCTCCGCAGGCTCTTGAGAAAGTTATGGTTGATAAGTTTGGCTATTCTCCGCAAAAAGTAGAAGATCTTAAAGAAAAAGTAGGCATTTAGATGGTGAGCCATGAAAAACGCGGCTATCGCCAAAAAAACTGTAGAACTGGTGACCACTGGCCGGCTCCACTACTACGACGAGCTGCGCGCCGAGTTCCCTGAGGGCATAAGCGATCTCCTCGACATACCCGGCGTCGGCCCCAAGATCGCCATTCGCCTGGGCAGTGAGCTTGGGATTCAGAGCGTAGACGACCTCGAGGCAGCGGTCCGCGATGGGCGTGTCGCTACCATGCCTCGGTTGGGCGACAAGGTGGCGGAGAATATCCTGCGCCAGATTCAGGCGATGCGCACCAAGGAGCGGCGCATCCCCATCGGCGAGGCACGGCGTGGCGCGCCGGGGCTGGTGTGAAGCGCGCCATATATTTAACACCAGACCGCTTGAAGAGGTGGAGGCATTTCTCAGGCGTGGTTAGTGAGGGTGTAATGGAAGATCAGATACAACCTCTTGACAATATGGAAGTTTCCGAAGATAGCGAGGCGATCCGCCATCTGAAGGAGGCTATCGCCCAGGGAAAGCACTGGTATATTGCCCTTCTCGAGGCTATCGGGCTATGGGACAAGACTGAGGAAACCTATAACGGGCGGCATTATCGCTATCTAATCGCTAACGAAGCCTTCGATTGGTTGCTTCTCGCTGAGCGCCTGTTACAGGAGGTCGGCCATCTCGTTCTAGAAGATGAAATTATCGATCTCATCTTCTGCGGCAAAGCCCCTATTGCTGTCAGTACTGAGGAGTTTCGGCAGTTCATCGGAGAGGCCAAATACAATGCTCATCTCAATTATTTCTATGGCATCATTGTGGAGGAGGCGTTGCTCCTCGCTGTGGAGGAGAAGGTGCGCAAGGAGCAGAATGTCTATGCCCTTGATGGTAATCATATAACTGAGTTGGCCTATGAGCAAATATATGACGCTACAATGACAGCGTTGCTGCGCAGATTTAAGCAGGAAAAGGGATACCCGCAGCGCAAATCTATGGAACTTACCGAGTGCAAGGAGTTCACCTACTGGCTGTTTAAGTATCGGCTGAACAATTGTGATAGAGAGCGTGTTGCCAGCGACACGAAAAGGGGGCTCTATGAGCTTGAGCGCCAATGGGGTTTCGCAGCGCAGAAGAGGCTGCGGTGACTCTATTTAGGCTTGCGCGCTTGTATCGTTATGCTGGCTATCTTATTCCCTTCGGAGGATTCACTCCCGCAACAAGTATCCTCTCCACAGACCGGCGAGTCAACGCCATCGACCTTCAACTCAATAAAACCAGCGGCGCGTATCTTCTCCAGGTAATCCTGCTCGTCTAGAGCGCCGGCCACGCAGCAAGCCCATTGCTCGAGGCTATCCCGAATCTGCGCAGGTAGCTCACCGTGGGTTACGATATCCGATACGCAGAGCTTTGCCCCGGGTTTGAGCACCCGGAAAATCTCCCGAAACACGGCATCCTTGTCCGGGGAGAGGTTGATAACACAGTTGGAGATAACCACATCCACTGAGTCGCTCTCGACGGGCATGTGCTCCATCTCCCCCAGGCGAAACTCGACGTTGTCTAACGAGAGATTCTGCGCGTTTGCTCTTGCCAGTCGGATCATGTCTGAAGTCATATCCAGCCCGATGACTTTCCCCTTTGGGCCAACCCGTTGTGCTGCCAGAAAGCAGTCCAGCCCTCCTCCGCTTCCGAGGTCAAGAACCACTTCCTTATCCCTCAGCTCCGACAGGGCGACAGGATTGCCGCAGCCCAGCGAGGGTATGTTCGCTGCTATAGATTCCAACTCCTCACTGGAATACAGTCTATGGGCGGGGCTCGTTTCAACGGCGCTTGGACTGCAACAACTTGTTCCTTCTTCAATCGGCGGTGCACAGCAAGAAGGCGTATGCTGCCTCGCTATTTCAGCGTACCGCTCACGCACGAATTCCTTGATTTCTTCGGCGTTCCTTTCTTCCACTGCTATTCTTCCTCACGTTCTTCTTTGTCTGTTTGTGATGCCGCTGTTGCCTCCATCAGATAGGGAAGGGCCTTATTCCAGGCCTCGGCGGCCGCTGTGTATGACTCCATCCCCTTATGAGTGAGGGCGTAGACCTTTCGCTCCCTGCCTCCTTTTAACTCGGTATGGCACTCAATATAGCCACTCTCAAGTAGCTCGTGCAATGTGGGGTAAATCATGGCGTCGGTGGGCTGGCAGCAGCCGGAGCAGGCCCTTGCGATGGACTTGCCTAGCTCGTAGCCATGCATTGGATTTTGCCTTAGGGCGTTGAGGAGAAAGAAGCGACACATGCTTCTGCTGATCAGCCTTTCCCAATATCCGATATCATCCATCTTCGTAATAATGTATAGGGTTCCTATACCTAGCTAACCTATATATTAATACAACTGGGGGAAGATGTCAATACCTCTATCCGGTGGCCTTTGGGTCCTAGCCCAGTTCGGCAAGCCGCTCTCTCAGCCTTTCAGACCTTGTGATGTATTCCTCGAGCCTCTCCCTTTCCCGGCTGATGATGGGAGATGGCGCCTTGGAAAGAAACTCCTCGTCCTTCAGCCTGGTCTCCAGTCGTGTGATTGCCGACTGGTTTTCCTCGATTTCTCTCTCAAGGCGCTGTCTTTCGGCATCAAGGTCGACCATACCAGCCATAGGGATGATTACCTCAGCCCCGGTCAGCACCAGGGTCTTGGCCTTGTCGGGCCTGGCATCTCTAGTGCCGATGATGGTGAGCGGTCTTACCCGGGCAAGGGTTTCGATGGCACGGACTTGGCTCTCGATAACATGCTTTGCATCGTGTGGAACAATCAATGCCTCGATCCACTTTGACGATTCCACCTTGAACTCGGCGCGCTCGTTTCGAATCGCCCGGATGATCTCGATGACCAACTCCATCTGCTTTTCCGCCTCGACATCTATAGTCTCTTTATCAGCGGTGGGATAGGGAGCGATCATTATGGATTCCGCCATTTCCTCATCGAGGCGCTCCTTGAGGTTTTGCCATATTTCCTCAGTGACAAAGGGCATGAAGGGATGGAGCAAGCGCAGTGATGTCTCAAGGACATAGGCGAGAACAGGCATAGGAGAAGGGGATTCATTGAGGCGAAGCTTTGCCATCTCGATATACCAGTCGCAGAACTCGCCCCAGAGGAAGTCATGTACCTGCCTCTCAGCCTCGCCAAATTGGAAATCATCCATGAGCTTGTTCACTGCGGTCACCAGATGGCTGAGGCGACTCAGAATCCAGCGGTCCTCCAAAGGCAAGGTAGCTCTGTCAATCTTGGTGACACTCAATCCCTCTTCCATGTTGCCCACTACGAATCGGGCAGCATTCCACAGCTTATTGGCGAAGTTGCGGGCTGCCTCCAGCCTTTGGCTGCTGAGTCTGATATCGTTCCCCGGGGAGGTGCCGGTGGATAGAGCGAAGCGCAAGGCATCGGTGCCATATTGCTCGATGGCATCGAGGGGGTTTAAGACATTACCCTTCACCTTGCTCATCTTCTCTCCCTTCTCATCGCGCACCAGTCCATGGAGATAAACGGTATCGAAGGGGATGTCACCGGTGTTCTCCAGGCCCATCATAATCATCCTGGCTACCCAGAAGAAGAGGATGTCATATCCCGTTTCCATTACCGAAGTGGGATAGAAATACTGCAAATCCTGGGTCTGTTCAGGCCAGCCCAGGGTGGAGTGGGGCCAGAGCGCCGAGCTGAACCAGGTATCGAGGACATCGGGGTCCTGGACGATATCTGATGAGCCGCAATGGGCGCAGGATTTGGGGTCATCGACGGGCACGGTAAGTTCGCCGCACTTGCCGCAATACCACACCGGTATTCTATGCCCCCACCAGAGCTGTCGGCTGATGCACCAATCGCGGATGTTCTCCAGCCAGTTCAGGTAGACCTTGGTGAAGCGTTCCGGGATGATTCTTATCCGGCCGTCAACTACGGCATCGATGGCTGGTAGAGCCAGGGGCGAAATCTGCACGAACCACTGCGTCCTCGCCCAGGGCTCGACCGCGGTGTTGCAGCGGCAGCAGTGCCCCACGGAATGGATGTGGGGCTCCACTTTGACCAGCAGCCCTTCCTTCTCCAGGTCGGCGAGAATTGCCTCGCGGCAGGCGAAGCGGTCGAGCCCGGCATAAGGGCCGGCGTTCTCGTTCATCGTGCCATCGGGATTGAGGATATTAACCGAGTCTAGGTTGTGCTGCTGTCCCACCTCGAAGTCCACCGGATCGTGGGCGGGGGTTATCTTCACCGCTCCGGTGCCGAAAGCAGGGTCCACAGCGCTGTCGGTGATGATGGGTATCTCCCTGCCGATGGCGGGGAGGACAGCTCTCTTCCCTACCGTGCCTTTATAGCGCCCATCGTCAGGGTTGACCGCTACCGCGGTATCTCCCAGGATGGTCTCAGGACGGGTGGTGGCTACGGTGATGAATCCGTCCTCATCGGCAAGCCTGTAGTAGACATAATATAGGTGGCCTTCAGTCTCCTCGTGCTCCACCTCGAGGTCGGAGATGGCAGTGGTGCAGCGAGGGCACCAGTTTATAATGCGCTCTCCTCTATAGATAAGCCCCTTTTCATATAGGTGGACGAACGTGGTACGTACCGCCTTTGACGGGCCCTCGTCCATGGTGAAGCGCTCCCTGCTCCAGTCGCAGGAAACCCCCAGCCTTTCATGCTGCTCGGCAATAGTGC
>DAOUVR010000166.1 GCA_030667555.1 Dehalococcoidia bacterium | reverse complement strand
CTTTCATTGGCAAGGACGCCTTTCAGGAGATCGATATCACAGGCATTACCCTGCCCATTACCAAGCATAACTATCTGGTGACGGCGGCTGCGGATTTGGCTGGTGTAATTCGGGAGGCCTTCCATATCGCGCGCACGGGAAGGCCGGGCCCTGTTCTCATCGACATACCGCGCGATGTCTTTATCGAAGAGGCGGAGTTCCACTATCCAGATAAGATAAACCTGCGGGGCTACAAGCCAACGATTCAAGGTCATCCGACACAGATAAAGAAGGCGGCACACCTGATCAATGAAGCATGTCGCCCCCTCATCATCGCTGGGAGGGGGGTGCTGATCTCTGGAGCCTCACCTCAGCTCAAAGAGCTAGCGGAAAAGGCTCAGATACCAGTGATTACCACTCTTCTTGGGATCGGTTCCTTCCCCGAATCGCATGTCCTAAGCCTTGGCATGTTGGGGATGCATGGTATGGCATATGCTAACATGGCGGTAAACGCCGCAGACCTTATTATCGCTATTGGGATGAGGTTCGATGACCGAGCTACGGCAAAGGTGTCGAGCTTTGCCCCTCATGCCAAGGTCATTCATATAGATGTTGACCCGGCAGAGATCGGGAAGAATGTGAAGGTGGATGTACCCATAGTGGGCGATGTGGGGGCAGTATTACAGGCGCTCAATAGAGACATCACTTCCAAAAACCATGTGGAGTGGGTCTCCCAGCTCGATGAGTGGCGGCGTGATCACCCTTCAACGGTAATCAGGGAGACGGATGATCTCATACCTCAGTATGTGGTGCGCCAGATATACGAGGTCACCAAAGGTGATGCCATCATTGTCAGCGGCGTGGGGCAGAACCAGATGTGGGCTGCCCAGTACTTCGAATATAACAGGCCAAATACCTGGATTTCGTCCGGTGGATTGGGACCAATGGGCTTCGAACTTCCCGCAGCCATGGGGGCTAAGGTGGCGTGTCCCGAGGAAACCGTGTGGTGTATCGCCGGCGACGGTGGATTTCAGATGACTATACAGGAGCTTGCTACTATAGATCAGGAGAACCTGGCGGTGAAGATAGCGATTATCAATAACCGCTTCCTGGGGATGGTTAGGCAGTGGCAGGAGTTATTCTATGAGCGTCGCTATGTTGCCACCCCTCTCAGCGGTCCCGACTTCGTCAAGGTTGCCGAAGCCTACGGTATTGCCGCTTTGAGGGTAACAGATAAGGTTATGGTGACCAGCGCTATTGAGACGGCTATGGAACACCAGGGTCCGTTCCTCATCGACTTTCAAGTCGAGCCTGAGGAGAATGTTTACCCTATGGTGCCTCCGGGCGCTGCCATTAACGAAGTACTGGAGGAGCCCAGGAAGGAGGCTAGAGTAGTATAATGGCCAAGCACAGCCTAATAGCAATAGTGGAAGATAAACCTGGGGTGTTGAACCGGGTAGCTAGCCTTTTCCGCAGGAGGGGATTTAATATCGAGAGCATCGCCGTGGGGCATAGCGAGACTCCGGGGCTATCGAGGATGACCATCGTGGTTGATGGCACTGCTACCTCAGTGGAGCAGGTCAGAAAGCAGCTCGATAAACTCATCGATGTGGTCAAGGTTAGCGACATCACCGAAGACGGTCTAGTGGCTCGGGAGCTTGCCTTATTCAAGGTGAAGAGCACCTCAGCCACAAGGAGCGAGATCCTGCAGATTGTGGACATCTTCAGGGCAAACATCGTGGATGTTGCCTCCGATTCCATGATGATCGAGGTCACTGGAGATGAGGATAAAGTCGATTCCCTGTTTCGCTTGCTTAAGGGCTTTGGCATCCGGGAGGTCGCCCGCACCGGGAGAATAGCCATGTCGAGGGGAGTAGGAGGTCCCATTGTGGTGGCGGAGAAGCTCAAGAGAGCCCGCCACAAAAAGGTCAAAGGCGCTGACGAAATATCTAATTTGTAAGGAGAGAGCTATGGCTAAGATCTATTATGACAGTGACGTGGACATAAGTTTACTCGAGGGTAAGACCATCGGCATCATCGGCTTCGGTAGTCAGGGGCATGCCCATGCCCTGAACCTGAAGGATAGCGGCTTTCAGGTCATGGTTGGCGAGCTTGAGGGTAGCGAGCCCTGGGTGGCAGCCGTCGAGGCTGGACTTAAGGTGACGACCGCCGATGAGGTGGCGAAGGCCTCGGATGTTATCGTGATGCTTGTTCCAGATCAGTTCCACCGCCAGGTATACTATAGCTCTATTGAGAAGGGACTCACGAAGGGTAATATGCTGATGTTTGCTCACGGATTCAACATCCACTACAATCAGATACTGCCACCCCCTGATGTTGATGTGACCATGATAGCGCCTAAGTGCCCTGGCCACATGCTGCGCCAACTCTATACCGAGGGCTCTTGCGCTCCGGCGCTTGTCGCCGTGCATCAGGATGCCTCGGGTAAGGCTAAGGAAAAGGCCTTAGCCTATGCTAAGGGCATCGGCTGCACCAGAGCAGGAGTTCTGGAGACTACCTTCGAGGAGGAGACCGAGACTGACCTCTTTGGGGAGCAGGTGGTGCTCTGTGGCGGCGTGACTTCCCTGATGAAGGCGGCCTTTGAAACCCTGGTAGAGGCTGGGTATCAGCCGGAGATCGCCTACTTCGAGGTCTGCCATGAGCTAAAGCTGATCGTTGACCTCATATACCAGGGTGGTTTTGGTTATATGCGCTATTCGGTGAGCGATACTGCGGAATATGGCGACTACTCTCGCGGGCCAAGGGTCATCGATGACTACGTCAGGGAGGAGATGTGGCAGATACTCAACGAGATTCAGGACGGCACCTTCGCACGTGAGTGGATTCTGGAGAACCAGGCGGGCCGCCCCAGCTTCAACGCTTACCGACGAAAAGAAGCGGCGCACGAGATAGAGGAAGTCGGCAAGAAGCTCCGCGCCATGATGCCCTGGATCGAAGGCTAAGCCCAGGCGCGGTGATGTCCCTGACTAGACAAATGAAGCCGGGGCCACGGCCAAGGCTGCCCCCTTGGTTGTCCTCTGCATG
>DAOUVR010000083.1 GCA_030667555.1 Dehalococcoidia bacterium | reverse complement strand
CGCAAGGGGATAGAGGCGAGGAGGGGATTTGACTACTAAGCGAAAGGAGGAGGAATATGATCACACTGAGCGTTATCAAGGCTGATATTGGAGGCTATGTAGGACATTCCAGCTCTCATCCCTTACTTATAGAGAAGGGCCATGAGTGCATGGAGAAGGCAAAGCGCGATAAGCTGCTGGTCGATTTTCACGTCACCAACTGCGGAGACGACCTGCAGCTTATCATGACCCATGAGCGAGGGGAGGAAGACGAGGCGATTCACAAGCTCGCCTGGGACACCTTCCTTGAGTGCACCAAGGTGGCCAAGGAGCTAAAGCTGCACGGGGCTGGCCAGGACCTCCTCAGCGACGCCTTCTCAGGCAATGTAAAGGGGATGGGTCCGGGAGTGGCTGAAATGGAGTTCGAGGAGAGGGGTTCGGAGCCGATCATCATCTTCATGGCCGATAAGACATCATCCGGGGCATGGAATTTTCCTCTTTACAAGATATTTGCCGACCCTTTCAATACCATCGGGCTGGTAATCGCCGAGAACATGCACGGGGGCTTCAGCTTCGAGATTCACGATGTCAAAGAGCATAAGAAAATCAACCTCAATGCCCCTGAAGAGATATATGACATGCTCCTGTTCATGGGGGCGCCAGGCCGCTATGCGGTGAAAGCGGTCTATCACCGCGGCTCCGGCGAGATCGCATCCGTCTCCTCCACGCAGCGCCTGTCAATGATGGCAGGGAGATATGTGGGCAAGGATGACCCGGTATGCATTGTCCGTTCCCAGGGGGAGTTCCCCGCAGTGGGAGAGGTGCTGGAGCCATTCACCAACCCCATACTTGTCGAGGGATGGATGCGAGGCTCCCACCATGGACCTTTTATGCCGGTGGCGGTCCGTGAATCTAACCCCACGCGCTTCGACGGGCCACCCCGGGTAATTGCAGCTGGCTTCCAGCTATCGGGAGGCAAACTGGTTGGGCCAAGGGATATGTTCGACGACCCCAGTTTCGATAAGGCGAGACGTATCGCCGGCGAGATCGCTGACTACATGCGTAGCCACGGTCCCTTCGAGCCGCACAGGCTCCCGTTAGAGGAGATGGAATATACCACCATGCCCCAGGTGATAAAGAAACTGGAGAAGAGATTTACCGATCTTGAGTGATGGGCATGCCCAAGCTCCTCCTGGCGACGAAGAACGCGGCTAAGGTGCGGGAATACTTGCTGCCGCTCCAGGGCATACCCTATGATATTGTCACCCTCTCCGATGTGGGCATCGATGTGGTGGTTAGGGAGACGGGGGAAACAATGGAGGAAAACGCCTCGATTAAGGCTGAAGCGTATGCCCTGGCGAGCGATCTCACTGCGCTTGCCGATGACTCGGGACTGGAGGTGGATGCTTTAGGGGGGGAGCCTGGCGCACTATCCGCTCGCTATGCTGGCGAGGGTGTTTCCGACAGGGAACGGCTCGATTTCCTGCTGTCGAAGCTTAGCCACGTCCCATGGGAGCAGAGAGCCGCCTGCTTCAGGTGTGTGATTGCCATCGCCACGCTTAAAGGAGCAGTAGAGCTTTGCCAGGGAGAATGCCATGGCATCATCGCTTTCGAACCCAGGGGCGAAGGGGGATTTGGCTATGACCCCATCTTTTTCCTCCCCGAACTGGGCAAGACGATGGCCGAGCTGACCATAGAGGAGAAGAACGAGATAAGCCATCGCGGCAAAGCGGCGAGAAGAGCGCGCCAGATACTGGAGCGATATATAAGAAGTAGTGACTGATGCCATCCTTCGACATCCTTCCGCAGAAGGACAGGGCGAACGGAAATGAATCCTCTCCCGATCTGTCGGAGGAGTTAGAGGGAAGGTGAGGCGTTTCACCTCCTCCCTAACCCTCCCCCTCAAGGGGGAGGGGACAGGAAAAAAGCGGGAGGGAAGAGAAAAGGGGTGATTTGCCTCCGACGTGCTGGACGAGTATAGTAGAGAAAGGGCAAATAGTTCGAAGAAATGACTGGGCTATCGGATTCCTTCCAGCGACCCATAAACTACCTGAGAATATCGGTCACCGACCGCTGTAACCTGCGCTGCGTATACTGCATGCCTGACCAAGGCATTGCGCTCCTGCCCCACAGCGAAATCCTTCGCTACGAGGAGATTCTGGCGGTGGCCCAGGCAGCCGCCGCCCTTGGCGTCAACAAACTGAGGCTCACCGGAGGTGAACCCCTGGTGAGGTCAGAGCTTACCGAGCTTGTGCGCATGCTCTCTCAGGTCGAGGGTATAGACGATATCGCCCTGACTACAAACGGTGTGTTGCTCAGAAAATATGCCACACCGCTTAAAGAGGCTGGGCTAAAACGGGTCAATGTGAGTCTTGACACCCTCAAACGGGACAGATACCAGCAGATCACCAGATATGGCAGGCTGGACGATGTCCTCGACGGCATCGAGGCAGCAAAAGAGGCGGGACTCGACCCGGTCAAGGTGAACATGGTGGTGATGCAGGGGACAAACGATGATGAGGTGCTCGATTTCGCCCGCCTTACCCTGAATGATGGGTGGCATGTACGGTTTATCGAGCTTATGCCCTTTAGCACCGACGACCACCTTGCTTTTGTCCCTACAGGTGAAATCAAAGAGCGCCTCCTCTCTTTGGGTCCCCTGGAGACTTGCCTGACAAGTCATGGCAACGGTCCGGCACAGTACTTCCGCTTTCCAGAGGCAGAGGGAACGGTGGGCTTCATCAGCCCGCTCAGTGAACACTTCTGCTTCAATTGTAATCGCTTGCGCCTCACGGCGGACGGAAAGCTGCGCCCCTGCCTGTTGAGCGACTATGAGATGGACCTCAAGAATCCGTTGCGCAATGGGGCCTCGCCCGAGGAACTCAAGGAGTTGATTCGACAGGCTGTAGCGGCTAAACCACATCGTCATCACCTGGCGGAAGGGGTACTTCCGAAGGGGCGAGCGATGCGCCAGGTAGGAGGTTGAATGAAACCTACACGGATGGTCGATGTAAGCGAAAAGCCGTTGACAGCGCGGGAGGCAACGGCTAAGGGTGTGGTAAGGATGAAGCCTGAAACCCTGTCCATGATAACGCAGGGTAAAACGCCGAAAGGGGACGTCCTTGCCACCGCTCAGGTAGCTGGATTCATGGCGGCAAAGCAGACCTCTCATCTCATCCCCATGTGCCATCCACTGATGCTCGACGAGGTGAAGGTGGAATTTGAATTTGCCAAGGATGGCGTGGAGATCACCGCCACGGTAAAGTGCACCGGTAAAACAGGGGTGGAAATGGAAGCGCTTACCGCTGTAGCGGTAAGCGCCTTAACCATCTACGATATGTGCAAAGCAGTAGACCAGACCATGAGGATCGAGGCCATCCGCCTGGTGAGGAAGAGCGGCGGCAAAAGCGGAACCGTCGTCCTCAAATAGGCGACCTCAGCCTCTTTTCACTCCCTCAATGCTCGGGCCTGACACCCCTTTGACCTGAACAGTTCATCAATCAGCACGGTCTTGCCATCAGGCCTGCCCTAGCTTGCCGGAGTTGCCTGCTCGGCCTCTTTCAACATTCTCATGATATACTTTCGGCCAACCTCTGGCGCCATCAAAAAGAGCGCACCCGCCGCCCACAGAGAAACACACAGGAACGTTGACGCATAGAAAGCACCCAATGTGTTCCAGAGGGGGGTGAACATGTACGGCAGCATAGTGAAGGCCATAATGGCGCTAAATGAGGTGACTAGCCCCACAGCAGCGCCGGCGTATCTAGTACCGATCCCCTTCAGTCGTAGCGGCATCTGCATTATCAGAGGAGGCCCCGCTCCCATGAACAGCCCGGGGAAGATGCCAATCACCCACATGCCGATGCCAGGAGCTAGTATGAACGTCAGCAAGCCGGTCGCTCCCGACAGGACCATGCAGACAACGTAGACAGGTTTCATGCGGCCCACCTTCTCCGCCACCCAAGCCCATAACACGATGCCGATGGTGTAGCCGACTACTGAAAGCGATATGACGATGCCGGCTACCCCTTTGGATACCCCTTTGGTTTCCACCAGAAACAGCGGTATTCCGCCTACCCAGGCGGCAACCACTGCCGCCACCAGGGCGAATGAGAGAAGGACTAGCCAGACGGCTTTTGATTTGATGACTGTGAGCAGGCTCTCTTTGTACGAGACGCCGACGATCGGCTTACCAAACTCCAGGTACTCCTTGGGCCTGTCCTTGGCCCAGATAGCCCACACCACACACATCACAGCCAGCAACCCCCCCATGACAAGGAAACCCACAAAGTAGCTCGGGAACATGGCGCCGGTAGACAGCGCCAGGAATGGACCAATCCCCAGCGACGTCGAGAAGAGCGCAATGCCAAGGTACACCTGCCTGACAGGGAACCACTGTCCCACCAGCTTAGGTACATTGCCACTCAAAGTCCCCAGGCCTACGCCCATGATAATACAGTAGATGAAGAGGTCTATGAACCCGGTTGCAGCCACCCTCAACATGGCGCCGAAAACGGTTACGATCGCTCCATACAGGATCACCCTCTTTGCCCCTATCCTGTCGGTCAGCAGGCCGCTGAGCACGTTTACAACTATGGGGGCAAGCGCTGATGCGACGATGCACAGATAGAATTCTGTGGTTGTAAGTCCCAGCCCTATCGGCGGTGCTTCTCGGAGGTCATACCGAACATTCTGCATCGTGTTGTTATAGGCTGTAAGACACAGAAGCGCCCATGCCATCAACAACAAAAACCAGCGGTATCGGGGATACGTGACTTCCTCGGCCAAATCGGCCTTCCTTTCCGTCAATTTCCTAAGAGCACTCTTTAAAAACCTTCTCGACTGAGGCTAATCCCCGGCAGTCGATTGCCTCAGGCACCTTAATGTTTCTATTTGAAAGATATCACACCCTTTCAACTATATTTGTTCGTATTCACGCTCTTATATATGTTGTCACACTAAAAGTCAAGCTAATTTACCAATCATAACTGTTTTGTTACATCCATATAGCCACGCATTCCAGGCAAGTTTTACCGCTAAAGTCAGCCAGACTGTGCTCGTTCAAAACGATACTTTATATACTGCCTCGCTCCGTCATCTCGGTCGTCGCCAGTCTAAGCGCAGCTACCCCATTTCTCCATCCACCCTGAGACGTATGTTACCGGGGGGCACAGCCAGAAAACATGCAATGTAGGGGCGTTCAATCCTTCTTAGGAAGGACGCCCCTACCAGGATCGATACAAGCCTCGCAATGACTAGTAGCGCAGAGTCTCGCAACAACTGCAAGATGCCACCCACCTATGTGAACGAGGCCAAGCACTCGATGAAATACTCGAAATGGGCTAGAATAGTACCATCTTTGCATTTATGATAGATGAGTGAGCTCTCTGGAATGGATTTGGGGTCGGAAATAAATAAGGAAATTGACAGGCTATTCTACATTGATATGCCTGTTTTCAGTTGAGAAGGAGGCTAAGAGTGGACCTTAATAAAGCACAAACCCTGGAGCAGGGGGCGCGAGTAGGAGCACCATCGCTGGGTAAAACATGGTATGCGACAGGGACAGTCGCTTTTAACATTCCTTACGGGCTTG
>DAOUVR010000045.1 GCA_030667555.1 Dehalococcoidia bacterium | reverse complement strand
TGAAACGCATGTTCAGTGGGGAATCATGCTGGAAGCTGAAGCCACGGCTCGTGTCGGTGAGCTGAAGAGATGACATTCCCAAATCAAACAGGACGCCGTGGACTGGATGGAAGCCTGAGTCGGAGCAGATCCGCTCCAGGTTTTCGAAGTCTTCGTTGATTAGGATAGCATTTTCGCCATAGAGTTGAAGTCTTTTCCTTGCTACATCAATGGCTTGGGGGTCAATATCGATGCCCAGAAGATGTGCTCCCTTTTCCAAGATAGCAGCAGCATGCCCTCCCTCGCCAACAGTGCAGTCGATATACTTTCTCCCTACTTGAACCTGGAAGGCTTCGATGGTCTCATTGAGGAGAACAGGTATATGAATAGACTGCTGATTCATTCGCGCTTCTCCATCCGTTCTACAAGTTGCCAGGCTTGCTCGCTGATTTCTGCTTGTTCCTGCTCCCAGGCATCCTTGTTCCAGACCTCAAGGCGGGTATTTGCCCCGACCATAACTGCCACCTCCTTGATCCCCGCGTAGTCGCGGAGCTTTGGTGGCAGGAGAACTCTTCCCTGTTCGTCAAGTTCGAGGCTGAATGCGTTGCCGAAGATAAACCGTTCTAAGCTGCGCTGTTTCTCTGGGGCGATCGGCGTGCCACTGAATTGCTTGGCGATCTCTTCCCATATTGGTAGGGGATACGCGATGATGCAGCGCTCAAAACCTCGGGCAAGCACAAGTCCCTTCGAGAATTCTCCCCGGAACTTGGGAGGGATGGGCACCCTGCCTTTGGCGTCGATTTTATATTCGTACTCGCCCAGCATGCTTATTTAATCCACAAAACTTTTTACCAATACCCATTTTAATCCACATTTCCCCACAATCTACCACATCTTTCCACCTTTGTCAATACCCTTTTGCTGGAATTTTCGAAATTCGTTGGATCTTTTCACCCAGATTCGTTTGTGGTAGGATAGCGAAGTCTTACATCGGATTGATAAGGAATGTTTACCTTCGGTATCCTCACTATTAGCGATAAGGGTTCGAGAGGCGAGCGGGAGGACGAGAGCGGCACAGCAATTAAGGACATGCTTGCCACTATCGATGCCCGTCTGGTAAAATATGATATTGTCCCCGATGAGAGGGAGGTCATCTCAGGGAGGCTCGAGGAGTGGGTAGATAAGGAGGGAATAGACCTCATTGTTACCACCGGGGGCACGGGACTATCCCCGCGCGATGTTACTCCAGAGGCGACCCTTGCAGTGGTGGAAAGAATGGCGCCCGGATTCGCCGAGGCGATGAGGGCTGAGGGTCTGAAGAAGACCCCGATGGCAATGCTCAGTCGCGCAGTAGCCGGCATTCGGGGCAGAAGCTTGATAGTCAACCTCCCCGGCAGCCTGACAGGGGTGCGCGAAAGCCTTGAGGCGATTCTGCCCGCTCTGCCCCATGCTATAGAGGTTCTGAGGGGTGAGGTTGCGGAGTGTGGGGAGAGCAAAGGAGCGAAGTAACCGAGTGCGCCGAGGAATGGGGAGCTTGAATGCGTATTCACATATTGACCCTTTTCCCCAATATGCTAAGCGGGCCTTTCAGCGAGAGCATCATCAAGCGGGCGGTCGATCGCGGTTTGGTGGAGATTGTAATTTACAATATTCGGGACTATACATCGGATAGGCATCATGTTGTCGATGACTATCCTTTCGGGGGTGGCCAGGGGATGGTGCTGAAGCCGGAGCCCATCTCTGCTGCTGTGGAGTCGATTAAGAATGAATATGAGGTATCTGTGATCTTGCTCACACCGCAGGGCCGTCTTTTCAACCAGATGGTTGCTGAGGAACTAGCCGGATATAGCGAGATGATCCTCATTTGTGGTCACTACGAGGGGGTGGATGAGCGGGTGCGGGAGCACTTGGTCACGGACGAGATAAGCATTGGGGACTATGTCCTGAGCGGTGGGGAACTCGCTGCCATGGTGGTAGTAGATGCTGTGGTTCGGCAATTGCCCGGCGCCCTGGGTGCGGAGGAAGCGGTGAGAGAGGACTCCCACTCAAGCGGGCTATTGGAGTACCCGCAGTATACTCGCCCGCGGGTTTTTCAAGGGTGGGAAGTGCCACAGGTTTTGCTTTCGGGGAATCACGCTGAAATTGCGAGATGGCGGAGGGAGCAATCTATCATACGCACTCTTAGGCGGCGCCCCGATCTTCTTGAGAGGGCAGACCTTTCTCGAGAAGAGAGAATGGTTTTGGAGAGGATGAAAAGAGGGGAAGAATAAATGGACATCGATACACTAATTCCAGTTGAGCCCAATCTTAATATCCCTACTATTAGCCCTGGTGATACGGTGAAGGTAAGCATCAGGGTTGTTGAGGGGGAGCGGGTGCGCTCTCAGGTATTCCAGGGGGTGGTGATCAGGGTTAGGAGAGGCAGTGCCAATGCCAATGCCAATTTCACAGTAAGGCGTATTGCCTACGGTGTAGGCGTGGAACGAACCTTCTTTCTTCACTCTCCATCCGTAGAAAAGGTGGAGGTGATGAGGCACGGTAAAGTGCGTCGAGCCAAACTCTACTACCTGCGCGATCTCACCACCAAGAAAGCGAGACTAAAAGAGAAAAGACCGAAAGAAGAGCGCAAGGACGCTTAGAATAGCTGTAGAATAACATAG
This sequence comes from Dehalococcoidia bacterium, assembly GCA_030667555.1. GTDB lineage: Bacteria > Chloroflexota > Dehalococcoidia > E44-bin15 > E44-bin15 > DAOUVR01. The sequence goes on along the minus strand of DAOUVR010000045.1, from coordinate 5,448 downwards.
GATAGAGGGCGAGGGCACGGAGCACCTTTTTTATATGACCTCGTCTTCTTGTTTGGGGAAAAGGGGATGAATTACGCGGAGGTAGCGGTTAATTCCCCGGGGGCACAGCGGCGAACCTTCTGCTACGCTGTGCCCCCTGATATAAAGGTGGGTCACGCGGTTTGGGTTCCTTTTGGACCGAGGGTAGTACAGGGCATCGTCTTCCAGTTGACAGAATTTCCTTCGGTAGAGGAGACCAAGGAAATCGTGGGTCTCATCGATCCCCGTCCGATACTCTCTCCAGCCCAGATTGAACTGGCACGATGGATTAGCGAGCATTATCTCGCGTCACTTTTCGATATCGCTGCCCTAATGATGCCCCCTGGCTTTGAGCGCAGGATGATAACCTTTGTCCGTGCGCTCATCGGTGCCTCGGAGATAGACGATTCTTCTCTTACTCCGCATCAAAGAAACTTGCTAAACCTCCTCAAGAAAAAAGAGAAAGTAGCGATAGCAGAGGTGGAGAAGGCTTTGGGCAAAAAAGAGGCAAGGGCTACTATCGGTCAACTCGTTCGAAAAAATCTGGTGACTAAAACCCAGGAACTGGAGAGGGCTAAGGTAAGGCCGAAGATGTTGCCCTACATTCGTCTAGCTGTTGGGTCAGATGAGGCACAGCAGGAGGCTGAACACCTCGTTGGGATGCGGAGAGCTCTCAAGCAAGCTAAGCTACTGGAGTATCTGGTGGCGGAATCCCGCCCCATTCCTCTCTCCGAAGCCAAGCAGCTTGCCGGTTGCACTAATGCGGTGGTGAACGCGTTAAGAAGGAAAGGCATGGTCACTGTCGAGCAGGTTCAGGTATATCGCGACCCCTTAGCTCATCGCCGCTTTTCAATCCTCCCCGCTCCCACACTTACCTCAGCGCAAGAGGCAGTCTGGCACCAAGTCCAGGCTGCCATGGTCGGGCTTGCCAAAGGTGATAATCTTGAGCCGCCTGTTTTCCTGCTTCATGGGGTCACAGGTAGCGGGAAAACAGAAGTCTATCTCCGTGCTCTGGAGCAGGCGATCTCTTTAGGTAAGCGGGCTGTCGTCCTCGTCCCTGAGATCGCTCTCACCCCACAGACTATCGATCGTTTTGCCTCTCGTTTCCCCGGCAGGGTTGCGGTGCTGCATAGTAAGCTGTCTGTAGGAGAGCAGTTCGATGAGTGGTGGCGAATTAAGGAAGGTGGTTTCGATGTGGTAATTGGCTCTCGAGGGGCGATCTTTGCTCCCCAGCCTGACCTCGGGCTCATTGTCATCGATGAGGAACACGAATGGACCTATAAGCAGCAGGAGCAATCGCCCCGCTACCATGCACGCGATGTAGCTATCAAGCTGGCGCAGCTTACTGGCTCAGTTGTTATCTTGGGCAGCGCTACACCAGATGTCGTCAGTTACTTCAGGAGCAAAGCAGGTGACTATCAGCTCCTGGAGCTTCCTGAGCGAATCGATAAGACAGGGGAAAAAGAGGATGCCTATCTTCCAAAGGTGGAGATTATCGACCTAAGGGAGGAGTTGAAGGCTGGGAATAGGAGCCTTTTCAGCAGATCGCTTGCTGCGGGTATGGACAAGGCACTGGCAGCTAAGGAACAGGTGATCCTATTCTTGAATCGGAGAGGCACAGCTACCTTCGTGCAGTGTCGCAATTGTGGCTACGTACTTCGCTGCAAGAGATGCGATGTCGCGCTGACATACCACTCAGCGGAAGCGGATCTTGTCTGCCACCAGTGCAATTCTCACACGGCAGTTCCTGATGCTTGCCCTCAGTGTGGCAGCAGAAGGATAAAGTTTCTGGGCATCGGCACCCAGAAGGTGGCGGAGGAGACAGCTCGTGCTTTCCCCAATGCGAATCTGTTGCGGTGGGATCGCGATGTCACCAGAGGTAAACATTCCCATGAGGAGATCCTCGATAGGTTCCTGGCACACGAGGCCGATGTGCTTATTGGCACACAAATGATCGCCAAGGGTCTGGAACTCCCTTTGGTTACCTTGGTGGGGGTTATCAATGCCGACGTTAGCCTTTATCTTCCCGATTTTCGAGCCTCCGAGCGGACCTTCCAGATTCTCAGTCAAGTTGCCGGGAGAGCAGGGAGGGGGATTCTGGCAGGACATGTAATCGTGCAGAGCTATAACCCTGCCCACTATGCCATCGTAGCTGCCTCAAAACATGACTATTCCTCCTTCTATGAGCAGGAGATCTCTTTGCGGCGCCAGTACGAAAACCCTCCTTTCAGCCGGTTGGCGCGTCTCATTTACAATCACTCCAATAACGCCATTTGCCAAAGAGAAGCGCAGAGGATGCACCAGCGCCTCAAAGAGGAACGGGATTCGTGGGGTATGGACGTTTACCTTATTGGGCCAGCCCCAGCCTTCGTCCAGCGGGTTCGCGGCCGTTATCGCTGGCAGATTATTATTCGAGGCACCGACCCGGTTCGACTTCTGGCTGAAGTTCCGGTTCCTCAAGGATGGACTGTCGACATCGACCCGGCCAGCCTTCTTTGACAATAAGGTGTTTTCTCCACTATAATCTTAAGCGCCTCCCAGTTGGCGAATAGTCATGGTTGAAGGTTAGATGGCAGTCCGACCAATTATTACTCACCCTAACCCATTGCTTCGCCAGAAATCAAAGCGCATACGGAATGTTGATGAGTCGATACAACGGCTTATCGATGACATGGTGGATACAATGCGTCAAGTCCAGGGTGTTGGGCTAGCGGCGCCTCAGATTGGGGTGCTCCTGCGGGTGATCGTGATCGAGTTGCCGGGAGAGGAAGTCTCGGCTTTGGTGAATCCTGAAATTGTTAGGAGGTCTGGGGAGCGCCTGGTTGAGGAGGGATGTCTCTGTGTTCCCGGTTATCGAGGGGAGATCAAGCGCTCAGAAAAGGTTACGGCGAAAGGGCTCGATCGGCAAGGGAAGGAGATTCGTATCAAAGGGGAGGGGCTCCTCGCTCAGGCTCTGGAGCATGAGACCGATCATCTCAGGGGCGTGTTATACATTGACCATTTGGAGAGCATAGATAAGCTATATCGAATAGGAGAGGAGACTGAAACGCCCGAGATATAGAACTTTGGAACTTTGAAAATCAGGGCTCAACAGACCTTTCCATAAAGCCCTGCTTTTTTGAAACTGCTCGAGAGGTTTGGTTGGGAAAATTAATTGAGAAGGGTGCAAAATTTGTTTGTAGATACGGAGGTATCTCCAATTCTATTAAGGTTGAGGGAGATTTTAGGAGAACGCTCCATCGATTGCTACCTCATTGGTGGGTTTGTTCGTGATGCTATAATGAGGCGTGCCACTGTTGATATTGATGTCGTCGTTGGGACCCGAGCTATGGATGTAGCACGAGATGTTGCCAGCATCATAGGTGGTAAGTACATTCCTTTGGACGAGCCACACCAAATAGCGAGGGTCATTGTCCCAGGAGGGAAGCATTTTCACCTCGACTTTGCTACCATCCGTGGTAATATTGCAGAGGACCTCACCAATAGGGATTTCACTATAAACACGGTTGCGGTAAACCTACAGGAAATAGCTAGCCCTGTTATTACCTTTGTCGATCCTTTTAGAGGCCGGGATGACATTGAGGGCAGACAGGTGCGTGCCGTCAGTGAGGCGGTGTTGCAGGAAGACCCACTGCGACTTATGCGTGGGCCTCGCTTGGCAGCCGAACTGGGTTTCTCCATCGAAAGCAAGACCAAAACCTTAATAGAGCGTAATCACCAGCTTGTCACCAGTGTCGCCGCCGAGAGAGTGCGCGATGAACTCTGTCGCCTTTTAGCGGTCTCAGGGGCTGCTGAGTCGCTTCGCTTGCTCGACGAGCTCGGGTTGCTAATGATGATTATCCCTGAACTGGCTGCTACAAAAGGGGCGCAGCAGCCGAAGGAGCACTTTTGGGATGTTTTCGAGCATTCTATCGAGACGGTGGCTGCTATAGAGTTCGTGCTAAGGGTAGGGAGCCCGACTTATTGGGATGACTAACTGTTAGCTTTTGTTCCCTGGTCCAAGGCGCTGGCCGAGCACTTTGAGGAGGAGGTATCCGTCGGACATACGAGGAGGATGCTCCTCAAGCTTGCTGGGCTACTCCACGATATTGCCAAGCCCCAGACCAAGTCAATCGAGGAAAACGGCAGGATGCGCTTCTTAGGACATGCCAAGGAGGGAGCATGTGTTGTTGAGGGAATAATGGAACGGCTGAGGTTCAGCGCTCGCGAGACGGATATGGTAAGCAAGATGGTCGAGCACCATCTGCGCCCGGGGCAAATGGGAGGGGAAGTTCCATCTCGTCGTGCTATTTACCGCTATTTCAGGGACATCGGAGATGTGGGTATCGATACCATCTTCCTCAATCTTGCCGACCATCTTGCTGCAAGAGGACCCAAACTGGAGCTGGATAATTGGAGGGAGCATACACATAGCTTGGCCTTTGTGCTTGAGGAGCGTTACAGGGAAGAGAGCGTCGTTGCGCTACCGAAGTTAATCAGCGGGCACGACCTTATTGACATCTACGGCATGGCGCCTGGGCCTCAAATTGGCGAGCTTCTGGAAGTGGTGCGCGAGGCACAGGCGGATGGCGATGTCTCCACCAGGGAAGGGGCGCTTTCCTTTGTTCAAAAGCGCCTCGCGGCGAGAAAAACAAAAGTTGACATAACTTAGGGTGGTCTGAAGAAAAAATGAACAGAAGGCAAATCATTACACTGGAAATCATAGTTGCGATAGCAGCTTTCTCCATATCAGCACTTGCGACCAACATCGGTGGGCGTGAGGGGTTAGTGCTGGGGCTGGACCTCGCTGGTGGCACTAACCTTGTATATGAGGCGGATTTTACCGACCTTGAGGAGGGTAGGAAGGCAGATAGCCTTAAAGGGGCCAAGGATATCATAGAGAGGCGAATTAATGCTTATGGGGTCTCTGAGGCGATTGTTCAAATAGTAGGCGGTGACCGTATCTCGGTCCAGCTACCTGGGGTTGGCGACATTACAGAGGCCGAAGAACTGGTGGGCAGGACCGCAGAACTCGTTTTTCGTGAGCAGGCTACGAGTGGTAGTACATTCCTCGCGGCGCCGGTAAGTGCGGGAGATACTCAGATTACCGTTGTCGATATCACAGGGGTCGGCATTGAGAACATCGTTGTGGTAGGCTCTATGGATTCGCCTGAGGCCGAGGCTAAGACGGTGAAGACTGTGGACGGAGCAAACGGAGCCAACAATACTATCACTGTGGACTCCCCCTTCGAATATGATCATGCAATCGATGAACCGGTTGCAAATGTTTGGATCCCAGCTACAGGAACCATTGAAGGCGAGGAGATGCTGCTAACCGGCAAGTATCTCAAGCCGAACTGCTTCGTCGATATCAATCAGCAAACCAACGAGGCCTTGGTGCGCTTCGAGTGGGATGATGTGGGGGCGAAGCTCTTCTCGCAGATCACAGGA
>DAOUVR010000107.1 GCA_030667555.1 Dehalococcoidia bacterium | reverse complement strand
TCCTTCCCTGGAAGGAGAGGGAGGGGGAGCTTCACCCTCACCCTCTCCCTCTCCCTTCAAGGGAGAGGGAACGAGATTCTTCGCCGGAGCCTGTCCTGAGTTTATCGAAGGGTGAAGGGTCAGAATAACAAAAAGGCGGGTGGGTGGGAAAAACTTTGCCCCTTTGACTAGCTCAGTAAAGCATGCTATTCTTACCCTCAGAAAACCCTCTAAAACAGCCATGCACTGGAGGTCCTGATGGACATCGGAATCGTTAAGCCAGTCGAAATCGAAGAAGAGATGAAAAGCTCATATTTAGACTATGCGATGAGCGTTATCGTCTCACGTGCCCTGCCAGATGTCCGTGATGGCCTGAAACCGGTACAACGAAGGATTCTCTATGCAATGGAGGAACTGGGAGTACGTCAAAACACTGCCTATAAAAAGAGCGCCCGCATCGTTGGTGAAGTGCTTGGCAAATACCATCCCCACGGCGATGCTCCAGTGTACGAAGCTATGGTAAGGCTGGCTCAGGACTTCTCGCTGAGGTACATGCTCATCGATGGGCAGGGAAATTTTGGCAGTGTAGACCAGGATCCCCCGGCGGCAATGCGCTATACCGAGGCTCGTCTCTCCCAGATTGCCCAGGAGATACTGGTAGACATCGATAAGGATACGGTGGACTTTGCACCAAACTTCGACGACTCCCTTAAGGAGCCCACCATTCTCCCTGCCAAGCTCCCCAATCTGCTGTTGAACGGTGCCGCAGGGATTGCCGTGGGCATGGCCACAAACATCCCGCCACACAATATCGGTGAGATATCAGATGCTATCTGTTATCTTATCGACAACCCCGAGGCCGCACCGGAGGAGCTCACCGATTTCGTTCGCGGCCCCGATTTCCCTACCGCAGGCATTATTCTCGGTCGCGAAGGCATCAACAATGCCTATGCAACAGGCAGGGGTAAGATAGTAGTCAGGGCCAGGGCCGATATTGAGGAGATGTCCAAGGGGCGCCATCAGATCGTGGTCACTGAGCTTCCCTATCAGACGAACAAGGCAACTCTGGTGGAGAGAATCGCCGAACTGGCCAAGGGGAAAAAGATCGAAGGGATCAGCGAGCTGCGTGATGAATCGGACAGGCACGGGATGCGCATTGTAATCGAACTAAAGCGAGAGGCCCAACCGGAACAGGTCTTAAACAACCTTTATCGGCACACAGCAATGCAGTCAGCATTCTTCGTCAACATGCTGGCCCTGGTCGATGGGCAGCCGAGGGTGCTCAGCCTGAAAACGGTGCTTCAGCAGTATATTAAATTCCGTCAGGAGATCATCGTCCGCCGCTCCCATTATGAGCTCCGCCGCGCCATGGAGAGGGCTCATATCCTGGAAGGGCTCAAGATCGCCCTTGATAATCTAGACCGCATTATTGACACCATTCGCCGCTCCCAGAGCGCAGAGTCGGCGCGGAAGAATCTAATGGATGCCTTTAATTTGACCCAGGTTCAAGCGCAAGCCATCCTGGATATGCAGCTCAGGCGCCTCGCCGCTCTGGAGCGTAAAAAGGTCATGGATGAGTACACCGAGGTTCTGAAGACCATCGCCTATCTTGAAGACCTCCTGGCCAACCCGAGGAAGATTCTCTTTCTGATTAAACAGGATATCAGCGAGCTAAAGGAAAAATATGGCGACCCGCGGCGGACGGAGATTATCGAGGAAGAGCTCACCGAGTTCAGGGAAGCTGACCTCATCCCCCAACGCAGGGTGGTGCTCACCCTGACCAATAGAGGATACATCAAGCGAATGCCCAGTGATAGCTACAGGGTTCAGACGAGGGGAGGAAGGGGTGCCACAGGTACCCGCGAGGTAGAGGGTGTGCACCGTCTTCGTACCGCTGATACCCATGACACTATACTCTTCTTCACCGACCGGGGAAGAGTATTCTCCCTCAAATGTTACAAGATACCAGAGGATACCTCCCGAACCACCAAGGGAACACCACTGGTCAAATTGCTCTCACTGGACGAAAGGGAGCAGGTGACCGAGATTCTGCCCATATCGAGCTTTGTGCCAGATAGCTTCGTAGTGATGGCCACCCGCTCAGGACAGATTAAGAAGACCTCTCTTGATAAGTTCGCCTTGGTAAGAAGTAACGGGCTCATCGCCAATAAAGTCAGAAAAGAGGATGAGCTGGTGGCTGTTAGCATGGCTCGCTCAGAGGACGACGTCATTGTAGTAACTGAAAAAGGACAGGCGATCAGGTTCACTGTCGCCACCCTCAGAGCCGCCTCCCGCTCTAGCGGTGGGGTGCGCGCCATCCATCTCACCGCTGGCGACCGTGTGGTGGCGATGGACATCACCTCCCCCGAGGCTTACGTGCTGGTCGTCACCACGAATGGCTATGGCAAATGCACTCTGTTAACACGCTACCGCCCCCAGACTCGCGGCGGCATCGGGATAAAAAGTATCAGCATCAGCCCAAAGTCTGGAGGTGTTGCCGCAGCGCGCGTTGTTGAACCATCCTCCGGGGAACTGCTGATCCTTTCCGCCAAGGGAGTCATCATCCGCTTGAAGATGGACAGCATCCCAATTCAGGGCAGAATTAGAAAAGGGGCCAGCCTTATGAGACTGGATGAAGGGGATGAGGTAGCCTCCATCGCAGCTTTTAGCCAAAGCCTCCTTTAACCGAGTGGGGCAGAATTGGCCGACTTCTTTCGAGGCCCGCTCTTATAACTTATGCCCCCATTTGTTGCCATGGATGCCGTAAGGATTCTTCTCTCCCCTGGCGCGCACTACTAAATCCTCCCTCCCCCACTGGGGGAGGGAGTTAGAGGGAAGGGGGAGTTTCACCTCCTCCCTAACCCTCCCCCTCAAGGGGGAGGGGACAGAAAAAAGCAGGAGGTAGCGTTGTCATTCTGTCCTTCTGCTGAAGGACGCATCAAGTGTAGTTACCCATCCTTCTTTGAAGGATTAGGCCAACCATGCCTGATAAATCAGGCAACTACCCTAATTAGAGGTACTGACAGACACCGTTCGTGGTGAGCCCGTCGCCGTTCGTGGTGAGCCCGTCGAACCATGGACGCCACTACGCAACAGGTTACAGCCGGCGTTGCCCGGTAATACGCCCCAGGGCGGGCGAGTGGGCAAAATACGATTGCATCCCCCCAATGACAGAACCGCCCGCTAATTGATATAATAGGTCCAGTTTGGAGGACAGAAATGGTGCAGTTTCGTCGCGATTGGCTCGAAAACATCGATAGCATGCAGCGGGAGATGGAGCAGCTACTAGACCAGTTTGCCACCCGCAAACCACCGTTGATTCGCTTCTCCCCCCGCGCCTGGGAGCCGGCTATTGACATGTATGAAACCCCACAGGCGATGGTGGTCATGGTGGAGCTGGCCGGGTTAAGGCAGGAGGATATCGACATCACCGTGCATGCCAAAACCCTGGTAATCAGGGGAGAGCGGAGAGAGAGCCAGGAGGGGAACAAGAGAACCTATTACCAAATGGAGATATTCAAGGGTCACTTTGAAAGAGGTATCCTGTTACCGGTGGCGGTGGATATCGACCAGACGAAAGCCTCTTACCATGATGGCATTTTGGAGATCGTACTGCCAAAGCATATAGATGACCAAATCCGTAAGGTAGATATCCGCACCGCTTAGGTCGGGAAAAGGAGAAAGCTGTGATAAGTGTAAGTGAAGAAGAACGGAAACCGCCTGAAAAGCCCTCCATTCCCGACGAACTACTTATCCTCCCCAGCGGCGATGCCGTGCTATATCCTTCGATGATCGTCCCCCTGTCAACAGGGGACGAAAAAACGGTAAAGCTCATCGATGAGGCTGTTGCCGGAGATAAAATGGTTGCCATATTCGCCCGGCGCCCCGGTGAGGAGCAAAAACTCTATGATGTGGGCACTGCAGCGACCATCGCCAAGATGTTCAAGCTGCCTGATGGCTCAACCAATGCCCTTATTCAAGGTCTTCAGAGAATCCGCCTGAAAGAGATAACTCAGACGGAGCCCTATCTCAAGGGGAAGGTCGAATTGCTCGAGGATGAGGCGGTGGAGGAGACCACGGAGCTTGAGGCCCTGGCGAGAAACCTGACCGTTCAATTTCAAAAAGTGGTCTCTCTAGCCCCCAATCTGCCCATAGAACTGGGTATCGCCGCCATGAATATACCCGGGCCCAGCGGCCTCGCCGACTTCATCGCCGCCCATATCAACATCGACTTTGAGCAGAAGCAAGAAATCCTTGAGACCCTCAACGTCGTAGAGCGATTCAAGAAGCTCACCGCTTTCGTCAACAAGGAGCTGGAGATACTGGAGCTTGGAAGCAAGATTCAGTCCCAGATGAAGCAGGAGCTGGATAAGACACAGCGCGAGTTCTACCTCAGGGAGCAGCTCAAGGCGATTCAAAAGGAGCTGGGGGAGACGGATGAGCGCACCGTTGAGATCAATGAACTCAGGGAGGCCATCGACAAGGCCCAGCTCCCACCTGAGGCGCAAAAGCAGGCGGAGCGGGAGCTCGATCGTCTGGCCAAGATGTCCCCCGCCGCCGCAGAGTACACCGTCGCCAGGACATACCTCGATTGGCTCATCAACCTACCCTGGGCGAAGAGCACCGAGGACAGTACCGATATCGACCAGGCGCGGCAGGTGCTCGATGAGGACCACTATGACCTGGACAAGGTGAAGGAGAGAATCCTGGAGTATCTGGCGGTGCGCCAGCTAAACAAGGATATGAAAGGCCCCATCCTGTGCTTCGTCGGCCCCCCGGGAACG
>DAOUVR010000097.1 GCA_030667555.1 Dehalococcoidia bacterium | reverse complement strand
TGGAGATCTATAACCCGACCGATAATACCATTGAGCTTGGGGGCTGGACGGTTAGCGATAACCTGGGATGTGACCCGGTTCCTTCGCTAACCCTCCCAGCCGAGGGTTTTGCGGTGATCGCTGCCACGGAGGGCTTCTATACAAACTTTCCCGACTTTGATGGCACCATTGTCTTCCTTCAGGATGGCTGCATTGGCAACGGGCTGAACAATGATGGAGACTGCCTCGTTCTTGAGGATAGCATGGGGAATGTTATCGATGCGATCTCATATGGCGATGAGACTTCGCAAAGCACCTACCATTCCGATGTGGCGGCAGGCCATTCACTGGAGCGCTCACCGCCGGGGGGCGAGTTTGTGGACAATTCATATCCTACTCCAGGTCAAGGCCTTTATCCCCTTCCGACGCCAGCACCGTCTGCCACATCCACTCTAGTGCCTACACCGACACCCACGCCCACACCACTACCTATGTTTACTACGACACCTGCGCCTACCATAACATCGTCACCAACACCTCAGCCGTCGAATGGGGGCACTTCCTTCTCCGCAGTAGGTGTGCGTGCTGTTCTCATAGTCATAGCGATAGCTTGCCTTGGCATCGGACTTTGGCTTAGAAGACGCAGCAGGAGATGATTGCCTTACACCCTTCTCTTAGATATAATTTGACAAATATGTCAAGGCCATCAACAATCGCCATAGACGGACCGGTTGCAGTCGGTAAAAGCACCATCGGCAGGATGTTAGCCCAGAGGCTGGGTTATCGCTATGTGGACACAGGGATGATGTATCGGGCTCTTACCTGGAAGGCGATAAGACTCAATATCGATCTCGAGGATGAAGAGAGGCTCAGCCGGCTTGCTGAGAGCACCAGTATCGATCTTGCGCCACTTGACAAAGTGCTTGTTGATGGTGACGATATTACATCAGGGATTCGGGATCCAGATGTGGAGAGGGGTGTTTCCTTGGTGGCGAAGGTAGCTGGCGTCAGGGAGGCGCTGGTCGAGCAGCAGCAGGCATTGGCCCAAGGTGGTAAAATCGTCATGGCAGGGCGTGACATCGGCACGACCGTGCTGCCACATTCCGAGTTAAAGGTCTATCTCTGTGCTTCCTTCGAAGAAAGGGCTAGGCGGCGCTATCTTGAGTTGGTGGAGCGCGGTGAAGCGGCAGATTACCAGGCTGTCCTTACCGACCTGAAAAGGAGGGATGAGATCGATAGCGAGCGCGCCGTCTCTCCTCTTCAGCCAGCTCAAGACGCCAGGCTGGTTGATACAGACGGACTTAATGTCGAGCAGGTGCTAGTAGAGATTTTAGGCATATTGGGGGAAGGATAATGACCTTGTTCTACTACCTGGAAACCATGATTGTCAAGTTACTGCTCCGCATACTGGTACGACGGGAAGTGCGGGGGACGGAGAACGTCCCCACTGAAGGTCCCTTGATCGTGGTAGCCAATCACCTCCATATCGCCGATCCCCCGATCCTTTCGGCAAGTCTTCAGCGAAGGATCGTGTATATGGCGAAGGAGGAGTCATTTCGTCATCCGATTCAAGGGCCGCTGGTGCGTGGCTTCAGGGCATTCCCGGTGCGCCGCGGGCAACTTGATAGAAGAGCACTCCGCTGGTCGCAACAGACGCTGAAAGATGGACTGGCATTGGGCATGTTCCCCGAGGGGACGAGAAGCAAGACAGCTACGTTGCAGCCGGCGCGTTCGGGGACGGCACTCATCGCCTTGCGCAGTGGTGTCCCAATCCTCCCCGTGGGGATCACAGGCACAGAAAAAATCTTGGGGGTTTCCTTCCTCTTTGGCCGGGTACGGATAACCGTGAACATCGGTAAGCCGTTCACTCTGCCTCCAGTCGATGGCAAGTTGACCAAGGCTCAATTGGCAAGTACTACCGAAGTCATTATGCGTCGGGTCGCCGAGCTTCTCCCAGAAAGCTATAAAGGGGTATATGGAGATCGAGAAAGCAGTTGAACTAGGGTTTTGCACCGGCGTGAGGCGTGCAATCGACATATTGGAAAAGGCAGCGCAGGAGTTTGGCCCTCTCCTGACCCTGGGGCCAGTGGTGCATAACCAGCGGGTAATGGAGAGGCTTGCCCAGTTTGGGGTCAAGGCGATAGGTGATGTAGACCAGCTTGAAGGGAGCACCGTGGCGATTAGTTCCCACGGTGTCAGCCCCAAGGTGGTGGAGCAGATAGAGGCTCGTGCGCTCCGAACAATCGATACCACATGTCCGTTTGTGCGACGCGCCCAAGTCGCCGCAAAGAAATTAGCGAGGGCAGGTTTTTTCGTGATCGTCTTTGGCGATGAAAGCCATCCTGAGGTGCAAGGCGTGCTTGGCTGGGCTCAAGAGAACGGGCTAGCTGCTGTTGAGCTGCCTAAATTTGACAAGTTACCGCAGCGAGTCGGTATCCTTTCCCAAACCACCCAGAGCTTCTCCAGCTTCACCCGGTTTATTTCCTCATTTGCCGATTCCTATCTTGCACTCATCTCCGAGCTACGCATCGTCAACACTATATGCGATGCCACAAGAAGGCGGCAAGCGGCAGCCCTCGAGCTGGCAAAAAGGGTGGACATGATGTTGGTGGTGGGCTCTCACGGGAGCGCTAATACACAGCGTCTTACTGAGATATGCTCCGTTGTTGTCGAGACACATCTCATTGATAGGGCTGGGGAGCTCGATCATGTGTGGCTTCTAAATCACCAGCGCATCGGGGTAACCGCAGGAGCCTCTACCCCTGATGAGGCTATCGAGGAAGTGGTCGCAAGGCTTCAGGATGCACAGTAACTGAAAGGAGGAAACCTTTGGAGCTAGAGAAATTTGGCATTTATGTGAACACTAAGGAGCTAAAGGTAGTGCGAATCAATTCCCATTACTGGATCCCATCAGGTCCTGACTGGGTCTATCTCACTCCGGATGTAAATATGACCCTCTTGAAAATTCGTGAACTAGCTGGAGAGAACAAGCTGGTTAGCGAGCCCGACAAGCTCGTCTGGAGTTAGATTATGACTTGACTCGCGAGGCTTCAGATGTTCAAATAAAGGCCTTTCTATGGTATAATTCCTCTTTAATTAGGAGCGAGAAAGGGGTCGTTATGACCAAGAAAGGGGGTGTTTCCTTGAAGTGGGTTTATTTGTTCTCGGAGGGAAACGCCAGCATGATCGACGTGCTGGGCGGGAAGGGCACCCATCTCTGTGAGATGGCGAATATGGGCCTTCCCGTGCCACCGGGATTCGTTATTTCTACTGAGGCGTGCAACGCGTATTACGCCGAGGGAGAACAATTCCTCCCAACCCTATGGGATCAGGTAGTGGAGGCACTGCGAGTGGTGGAGAAGGAAATGGGCAAGAGGTTTGGCGACCCTCAAAACCCCCTCTTAGTTTCGGCTCGCTCCGGAGGTAAGGTCTCCATGCCTGGCATGATGGATACCGTGCTCAATCTTGGTCTCAATGAAGAGACTGTGAGGGGTTTGGTTAATGCGACGGGCAGCGAGCGCTTTGCCGCCGACACCTACCGCCGTTTTATTCAGATGTTCGGCAAAACGGTGCTGGGCATAGATGCATCTCTTTTTGAGGCTATCTTGGAGCAATTCAAACTTAATGTTGGCGTCCACCTTGATACTGAGCTAAGCGCAGAGAACCTCAAAGAAATCGTCTCGGAGTTCAGGAGGCTGGTTAAGGCAGAGACAGACAAAGAATTTCCCGATGATCCCCTGAAGCAATTGAGATTGTCTATCGAGGCGGTGTTTAAGAGCTGGAACGGAAGGCGTGCCGTCGATTACCGAAACTTCCACAAGATTCCTCATGACCTGGGCACTGCGGTTAGCATTGTGGCGATGGTTTTTGGCAATATGGGTGACGATAGCGGCGCTGGGGTTGCCTTTACCCGTGATCCTGCTACCGGGGATAAAACCTTCTACGGGGAATACTTGACTAATGCCCAGGGTGAGGATGTGGTAGCGGGCATTCGTACACCTCAAAAGGTCGACCTTCTTCAACAGGAGATGCCCGATGTTTATCGGGAACTAGTAAATATCGCAGAACGCTTGGAAGCCAATTATCGCGATGTTCAGGATATAGAGTTCACTGTTGAACAGGCCAAGCTATATATATTGCAGACCAGGGCTGCAAAGCGTACGGGAAGGGCAGCGGTGAAGGCCGCAGTGGATATGGTAAGGGAGGGTCTTCTTACCAAGGAGGAGGCCCTGCTCCGGGTTAAGCCCGACGATCTGCGGCAGTCCCTGTTTCCCAAGTTCGATGAAAGGACCAAGGAGGAGGTCAGAAATCAGGGGGGGCTGCTGGCCAGGGGATTGAATGCCTCCCCGGGGGCAGCGACGGGAAAGGTGGTTCTAGATGCCGATAGGGCAGCGGAGCTAGGTTCCAGTGGGGAGAGTATCATATTGGTTCGCCCCGAGACCAGTGCCGAGGATGTCCACGGTATGTTGGTAGCAGCGGGCATCCTCACGGCGCGGGGTGGAGCGACAAGCCATGCCGCAGTTGTTGCCCGTGGGCTGGGTAAACCCTGTGTCGCTGGTTGCGAGGAACTGAGAATCGATCTCGAAGGGCGTTACATGACCGCTGGCGGCATGGTGGTCAAGGAGGATGAAGAGATAAGCATAGATGGCAGCACCGGCGAGGTCTTCATAGGGAGGATACCGACCATTGCGCCTAATCTATCGGGGGACAGCGACCTGATTACGCTCCTGGGCTGGGCCAATGAGGTGAAGAGGCTGGGTGTTTGGGCTAATGCCGATTATCCCAGCGATGCCGCCAGGGCCCTTGAGTTTGGAGCGGAGGGCATCGGGCTATGTCGCACCGAACACATATTTTTTGAGGAGGAGCGCCTCCCTATTGTGCAAAAGATGATCCTGTCGGCCACTGAAGCCACTGCCTTTCAAAATGAGCTTGACCGCCTGAAGGAGGAAATAGAGAGGACATATGGGGATAGGCAGGGGAAATTAAAGCAGAGGCTGGCCAAGATGCAAGAGGAAAGAGATGCTTCGCCTGTGGTAGCCGATTACCGCGATGCCTTAGCTGAGCTG
>DAOUVR010000121.1 GCA_030667555.1 Dehalococcoidia bacterium | reverse complement strand
GTAGATTTTTGGGCTCCATGGTGCGCTCCCTGCAAAGCGATAGCCCCGATATTGGACGAGCTGGCCCAGGAGTACGAGGGTAAACTGGGCCTCGCCAGGCTAAATGTGGATGAGGCACCGATAAATGCCAGCAAGTATGGCATATCCGCAATTCCCACCATGCTGCTGTTTCAGCAAGGACAGCCCGTGGGCCAGATCGTTGGCTTCAAGCCTAAAGCCCAGCTCAAGAAGGCTTTAGACGAAATGCTCACCTAGACCCGGTCAGTGAGGCGGCAACAGATAGCGACACCAGGTTGCCGAATTGCCTCACATGCACAGGAATTACCCAAGTCGTCACGATACAGAAGGGAGTGGTTGCACTTTGGAAACGGTCTATGATGTGATCATCATTGGCGGGGGGCCCGCAGGCCTGAGCGCTGGCCTATATGTATCGCGAGCCAGGTTGAGCGCCCTGCTCATTGAGAAGGGCATATTTGGCGGCCAGATCGCCAATACAGAGCATGTTGAGAACTATCCCGGTTTTCCCGACGGCATCTCAGGCTATGAGCTTGGCCAGCTTATGTACCAGCAGGCCGAAAAATATGGCCTCGAGATGGTCGCCGCTGAGGTAACAGGCCTTGAGTTTAATGAGAGAGGGAAGGTGGTAGAAACCAGCGAGGGCGAATTTGTGGCAAGGGCAGTGATCATCGCTGGAGGTGCCCAGCCCAATAGACTTGGTGTACCAGGAGAGGAAGAGTTTCTGGGCAAAGGGGTGTCCTATTGTGCCACCTGCGACGGCGCATTTTTTAGGGAGCAAGTGGTGGCCGTAGTCGGGGGTGGGGACTCGGCGGTGGAGGAGGCAATGCTTCTCACCAGGTTTGCTTCAAAGGTCATCTTAATTCACCGCCGTAACCAGCTTCGCGCCTCAAGACTTCATCAGGAGCGGGCCTTTGCCAACCCGAAAATTGAGTTCATTTGGGATACAGTGGTAGAGGAGATTACGGGGCCTGATAAGGTTCGGGGGCTAACTGTGCGCAACGTAAGAACGGGTGTAATTTCGACTGTGGAGGTGTCGGGGGTCTTTCTGTATGTCGGGCTACATCCAGAAACTGATTACCTGAGGGGGCTTCTTACTCTGGATGAGGAGAGACGCATCCCTACTACTCAGGGAATGGAAACCGAGATACCGGGCATTTTTGCTGCAGGTGACATCCGCAAAAACTCACCGCGTCAGGCGATAACCGCCGCGGGAGAGGGAGCCACTGCTGCTCTTTCCGCGGAGAAGTATCTTATGGAACAACAATAGCTAGTTATTCTTACTACTTGTCTTCCTCGTCCTCTATGCCTAACTCCTTGATATAATCAAGGGCATCCTTCACTGTTACCAGCTTCTCTGCATCCTCGTCCGATATCCGTATTTCCCTATTATCATCGCTGAACTCCTCCTCGATGGCCATGGTCAGCTCTACCAAATCAAGTGAATCGGCGTTCAGGTCATCGACGAAGGAAGCCTTAAGCACTACCTGTTCATCCTCGACGCCCAACTGGTCGACGACAATTTTCTTAAGCCTCTCGAAAACTGTGGGCACCTTTTCACCCCCTTTCTTTGCTTACCTGGGTGCTAATAGTTCCTAAAACTCCGTTGACAAACTTCGAGGAATTCTCACTGCCAAAGGTCTTGGCAAGATCCACTGCCTCATTGATGGCAACTTTAATGGGCACCTTATTATCCAACAAAATCTCGAAGATAGCAATCCTTAGAATGTTTCTGTCGATAGCTGTTAATTGCGCTACCGGCCAAGCAGGGGCACAATTCTGAATCATGTTATCAATTCTCTCCTTGTTTGTCAAAACCCCACTCACCAATTCGCGGGCGAAAAGCGCCCCCTCCTCCGGCAGGGAAGTTTCATTCACAAGTCGCTCTAATGTCTTCTCCGCGTCGTGAGCAACAGAATTGACCTCAAATAGCGTTTGAAGAGCTATGGTCCTTGCCTTTCTCCGTATACCAGCCATCCTTTGCCTTTTACCCTAGTCCTGGACTATTATACTTTCCCCGACGTAGATTATGAAGGCTATCCCGCTAGTTATCCCTAAGCAGATGGATATTACCAACCCTCACATTGTTCAGACCTGCCCCTTTTGCCGCCTCAAGGCATTCTAAGGCGAGCTGCCTCGAGGTGGTAGGCAGGTCGCCCATGAAGAATTGGGGATGGAAGGCAAGAAGGCTGTACGGGATCTCTGGGTTAAGGGAGGCGACAAAGGCCGCAATCTTAGCCACTTCCTCTTTATCGATGTACCCCGGGATGCAGACAGTCAAGACAAAGCCCCAAGGCTGAAGAGATAAGAAATGAATCTTTGCCACAGCATTTGCATGTGACCATGGTCTTTGGGAGCGTCTTTTGGTGTGATAGCCTCATGGCAGAGTTATGCTTCTTGCGCTTCTTGCACTTCTTGTACTTCCTGCGCTACGTGCTCTCCACTGGCGGCGAGCGCTTGGTTGAGCTTCTTCATGAGGCGAGACTTGCGGCGAGCAGCATTATTGGGATGGATTACCCCTTTCTGAGCCGCCTTGTCCAGAGCTTGCGTTGCCCTTCTTACCGCCTTCTGGGCGGCGTCGAGATCGTTACTCTGTATCAGTTTCCTTGCCTTGGTGATATACGTCTTTACTGAGCTGCGGATAGGTTTATTGCGCTCTGCTCTTCTTTGTGCGGTGCGGGCTGCTTTTTCGGCCGAGTGTTTACGTGGCAAGCTTTACCTCCTGCGTATGGCGTGTGGCGTTGATCACCCCCTTGACCCCCTCTAACTTGGACAGAAGCCGACTTAGCTGCTCAATGCCCTTGGTCTCCAGGGTGAGAAATATCGAAGTCGTCTGGTCAATATGGTTTGCCATGTTCACTGTAGCGATGTTCACCTTCTCTTCAGCAATGACGGCAGATATATCATGGAGCAGTCCCACCCGATCAAAGGCTTCAATTCGAAGAGGCACCGACCATAATTGGTCTGTCGGCCCCCACTCCACTTTGATTAGCCGTTCCTTCTCCTCTATGTTAGCTATGTTTGAACAGTCCTTGCGGTGAATACTCACCCCCTTGGTGCGCGTAATGTAGCCAATAATGTCATCGCCTGGCACGGGATTGCAGCAGGGGGCAAGGTGGGTCAAGAGATCTCCTACCCCCATTACCTTAATTGCTGAGGCGACTTTCGGCTCTCTTGGAGCGATCTCGGGAAAGACCAAGGGTTTCTCTTCTTGAACGGTAAGCTTGGTGGCGATCTGAGGGGTGCTGATGTCGCCGGAGCCAATGGCAGCGAGGAATTCGTCCACGCTTTCACGCTTAAAGAGATCGGCGAGTTCCTCCTCAGATAGAGATATCCCCAGGCGCCTCAGTTCCTTTCCCAGGAGTTCCTTGCCCCGCACGATGTTCTCCTCACGCTCCTGCTTCCTGAACCATTGGCGAGCCTTCTCCTTGGCGTGGGAGGTTTTCAGGTAACCCATAGCGGGGTTGAGCCAATCACGGCTTGGGCCCTTGTCTGCCTTGGTGGCGATGATCTCCACGGTATCGCCGTTTTGAAGCTGGGAGTTCAGGGAGACCATCTTACCATTCACCTTTGAGCCGATGCAGCGATGACCCAGGTCGGTGTGGATTCGATAGGCGAAATCGAGGGGAGTGGAACCTGCCGGCAACTCCTTTATATCGCCCTTTGGGGTAAATACCAGGACGATGTCGCTAAAGACATCAGCGCTTATCGACTCCATGAACTCGGCGCCGCCGACATCCTTGTACCAATCGAGAAGCTGGCGTAATATGGCGACCTTCTCCTCGAATCCTGTACCCCCTTTTGCCCCCTCTTTATAGCGCCAGTGGGCGGCGATGCCATATTCGGCAACACGATGCATCTCGTAGGTGCGAATCTGAACCTCGAGGGGTATTTTGCCCATATACATCACTGTGGTATGAAGCGCCTTATATACTCTTTCCCTGGGATTAGCAATATAGTCTTTAAACTCTCCCGGGATAGGACGCCACAGGGTGTGGATCACTCCCAGAGCTTCATAGAAATCTGTCACCTCGCTCACCAAGATACGAAAGCCAAGCAGGTCATAGATTTCACTGAGTTCTTTATCTTGGGCGGCATATTTCTCCAGCTTCTTCTTTACGCTGTAGATATGTTTTTGCCTCCCGGTGACCTCCGCCTCGATCCCTGCCCTTGCTAGCTCTTCCTTGATGGTTTTATTAACCTCAGCGATATATCTCTCT
>DAOUVR010000013.1 GCA_030667555.1 Dehalococcoidia bacterium | reverse complement strand
GCCGCTCCGGTGGGGGTGACTAACTCCCCCATGTCAGGGGAGGCGCTAGGCCGAACAGGTGCCCTCGATGAGGCGATAAGCTCCAGGGTCGCAGGCGCAGGAATAGGAATGATGCCGTGCTCAGTCTTAACAGTGCCGCTTCCCATGGGCAAAGGGGATGAAAAGAGGGATTCAATGCCTAAAAGCTCAAGCCCAATAACTGCCCCCACTATATCAACGATAGCATCGACGGCCCCAACCTCGTGAAAATGAACCTTATCTACTGCGACGCGATGGACCTTTGACTCTGCTTCGGCGAGACGGTTGAAGATAAGGGCGCTCTTGCGTTTCGTCTCCTGAGACAGGCTGCTATTTTCGATCAGGTCGAGAATATCTTTCAGATCGCGGTGCTGTTTGACACGATCCTCGACAGCGATCGTTACGTGAGTTCCGGTGATGACTCCGCGTGTCGCCGGCTGGGCCGACATTCGGTAGCCCTGCAAGGGGAGCTTGGCCAGCTCGGCAGTAAGCAAATCAAGGGATAACCCACAATCCAGGATGGCGCCAAGGATCATATCGCCGCTCAATCCAGAGTAACAATCGAAATAGCCAATCTTCAAGATGCACCCCCAGGGCGGTAGCCCGCAAGGTCAAGAGTGACATAACTGTAGCCCAGGGCGCGAAGCTCCTCCACTGCCTGAAGCCGCATTTTGTCGTCGGCAAAAAGTGCCATGTCTCCATTGCTGACCTCGATGCGGGCAATGGGGCCGTGATGGCGCACCCGAAACTGTGAAAGCCCTAGCTTGGTAAGGGATTGCTCAGCGTCGGCGATGCGAGCTAAAAGCTCAACTGTGATCGGGGTGCCATATGGAAAGCGGGTGGCGAGGCAGGGCAAGGAGGGTTTATCCCAATTGGGAATCCCTCTGTTTTGGGAAATAGAGCGAATATCTGCCTTGGTGAGGCCTACCTCGGAAAGTGGACTTATGACTCCTAACTCCTCAGCCGCCTTTCTCCCCGGGCGAGAGTCTTGCAGGTCATCGTAGTTTGTGCCATCGATCACGAAGGATAACCCCTCCTCGTCAGCGATGCCTTTCAATTGCGCGAAAAGTCCTCGCTTGCAATAGTAACAGCGCTGCGGGCAATTAGCTACAAACAATGGGTTGTCCATCTCACTGGTCTCAATTGTGATGTGGCGAATTCCCAGTTGGCGAGCTAAAGACCGGGCCTGAACGGTCTCAGAAGCGGGGTGAATGGGTGAGGAAGCGGTAACCGCCAGCGCCCTCTCTCCGAGGATTTCATTGGCAACCGAAGCAAGCAGGGTGCTGTCGATACCTCCAGAGTAGGCAATGACCACCGAGCCCAGCCCGTCAAGTAAGGACTTAAGTTGCGTCAGCTTTGTCTCCACCCTTAGTTAGCGCCTTCCGTAGAGCTTCTCTTACCGATTCTACGCCGATGAGTTGCATTTGTTGAGGGACATCGACCTTCATTGTCTTGGGCATGAGGCAGCGCTTAAACCCCAATTTCGCTGACTCGCTGAGTCTCCTATCCACGTGAGGCACCGCTCGCAGCTCGCCGCTCAGCCCCAGTTCTCCGATGGCCACCAAACCCGGGTCTATAGCGGCGCCACGTAGACTGGAAGCGATGGCTAGGGCAATACCCAGATCGGCGGCGGGCTCGTTCACCCTGAGCCCGCCAACCACATTGACCATGATATCCTGATTTCCCAGAGCAAGGCCGGCTCGCTTGGTAAGTACAGCGGTGATTACGAGGAGGCGATTGAAGTCCACCCCGTTAGCGGTGCGTCGGGGAAAGCCAAAGCTGGTAGTGCTGGTGAGCGCTTGAATTTCCACCAGAAGGGGCCTAGTTCCCTCCAGTGTGGGCACCACAGCGGAGCCAACCGTTTCTGTAGGCCGTTGCGAGAGGAAAGCCTCGGATGGGTTAGTCACCTCCACCAGACCGTTCCCTCTCATCTCGAAGATTCCCACCTCATTGGTGGAGCCGAAGCGGTTCTTCACACTTCTAAGCAGCCTGTAGGCACTAAATTGCTCCCCCTCCAAATAGAGCACAGCGTCGACGATGTGCTCTAAGACGCGTGGACCAGCGATGGCTCCGTCCTTAGTGACATGCCCTGAAAGCAGAACAGGGACATTGGCGGTTTTTGCCCATTGCATTAGCTTCATGGTGCACTCGCGGATTTGCCCTACACTCCCTGGCGCCGAGTCCAACTGGTCAAGGTAAACCGTTTGAATGGAATCGATGATTACCATGTCAGGAGATGCTTCCTCGAGTTGCTCCATGATGACCTCCATGTTCGTCTCGGGTAGGATGAAGAGCCACTCGCCCCCCAGTCCCAGGCGATTCGCCCGCAGCTTTACCTGCGTAGGTGACTCCTCGCCGGTAACGTAGAGTACCTTCCTACCACCTTGGGCGACCGCAGCGGACACTTGAAGAAGGAGCGTGGATTTTCCGATTCCCGGGTCGCCGCCGATAAGCACCAATGAACCAGGCACGACACCTCCTCCTAGGACGCGATTGCATTCAGCGAAGGATAGAGTGAGGCGAGGGGTCTGCTCACCGGAGACCTGAGAGAGTTCCTGAGGAGCAGTTGATAGGACGCGTGAGGCGCTGCGACGGCTACTTGGGGAGCGAACCACACTCTCCACAAAGGTATTCCAGCCCTCGCAGTCAGGGCAGCGCCCTAGCCATTTTATGCTCTCGCGGCCACATTGCTGGCAGACGAAGACCGTGCGGCGACCCTTTTCCAAAGTGGCCTTCCTTTCCTCAGGTTTTTTGCTTCGATAATAGATTTATTCCGTTGGGCCTGAGTCCTTCGGCTCCGCTCAAGACATGCCTATCTAAGGGCTGTTCATGGTTCGACAAGCTCACCACGAACGGTATTTAGTATAACTCATCTTCGTGATTCGTTGGTGGGCAACAGCTTATTAGCGTTTAGTCCATTATACATGAGCTACAGAGGTGACTCAATCAGGGGGAAACAACCAGCTTGCCCTTGCCTAGATCTTCTTTGACATGGTGAAGGAGATTGCGGTAAAGATGTGTCAAGAGCGTGAGGCACAGGGGTCACAAGAGAGCAGGCGACGAAGATACCACAAGCGTTAAAAAGGTGCGAGGCATTCTCAGCCTCGCACCTTCCATTCAGCAATAGTGCGGCAGTCGACCTTGCTGGTTTACTTCATTACTTCCAGAACCTCATCTGAGGCTCTCACCCTTCCAAGGCCAGGGAAAACGTTGTTAATGGCATGATCGTGGGCCTGAGCTACTACAGCAGCGCAGCAATCACTTAGAACAATAACATGGTAATCCCTTTCACGGGCACCGCGAATGGTATTCTCCACGCAGCCGTTTGTAACCACGCCGCCCACTATTAAGGTATCGATGCCACGAGTGCGCAGAAAGAGGTCGAGGTCGGTATTGTAAAAAGCGCCGCTCCTCCGCTTCGCCACCACATAGTCTTCTGTGGCTGGCTGGAGTTCCTCGATGAAATCAGCCCCTGGCGTCCCCTCAGTCAGGATTGGCGGCATTTCCTTGGGAACCAGACCTTGGAGCATAAAATCAGTGACTGTGGGCACGACATCGGCATTGTCTTTTCTATGCACTGTCTTTATATGGATGATAGGAAGCCCTCTCTCCCGCGCCCCCTTTACCACCTTGGTGAAGTTCTCAATGACATTGTTTGAATG
Source organism: Dehalococcoidia bacterium (assembly GCA_030667555.1). Classification (GTDB taxonomy): domain Bacteria; phylum Chloroflexota; class Dehalococcoidia; order E44-bin15; family E44-bin15; genus DAOUVR01. The sequence goes on along the minus strand of DAOUVR010000013.1, from coordinate 8,368 downwards.
ACATTGTTTGATTGAACCATTTGATAAAGCGGGGCAAAATAGTCCGGCCCAGTTTTGGCAAGGTCGTTCTGCATATCGATCACCAAGAGGGCAGTTTTCTTAGGATCAAATTTAGTTTCCATTGTTCACTCCTCCAAAGTGGAATAAAAAAAGAGCTTAGTTGCTCTCTTTAAGTTCTGAGTATACGCCATTAAGCTCTTTTTTAAAAGTGTTTAGCACCATCCTTACCATTTATGCAGGGGATTGTGCCATCGCCAGGGTGCGAATGACGATCTTGTCATCCTCGCAATCAATAAGCACTGTGTCACCGGCCTGGAAGTCCCCGCGTAAAAGGGCCTCTGAAAGTGGGTCCTCCAGCATATCCTGAATAGTACGCCGCAACGGCCTGGCCCCAAAGACAGGGTCGTAGCCCTTCTCGCCGATGAGGTTCTTGGCGGCTTCGGTGACCTCCAGTTTTATAGTCTTCTCTACAAGCTCCTTCCACACCTCGCGAAGCATGAGATCGACGATTTGCCTGATGTGCTCCTTGTTTAGCCCGTGGAATACCACGACGCCGTCGATGCGATTGAGAAACTCAGGTCGGAAGAATTTCTTCATCTCCCCGAGCACCTTTTCCTTCATTCGCTCATAAGACTTTTGCTGGTCCGTCGCATCATCGGTTTTAACGGCGAAGCCCAGAGTCGTGTCCCTTTTTATCAGCTCAGCGCCAATGTTGCTGGTCATCACGATGATGGTGTTGCGAAAATCCACTCGCCTTCCCTTAGCATCGGTGAGATGACCGTCGTCGAAGACCTGGAGCAAAATGTTGAACACATCAGGGTGTGCCTTCTCAATCTCGTCAAGCAGGATTGCTGAGTAGCCCTTGCGTCTCACTGCTTCAGTGAGCTGCCCTCCCTCATCATAGCCCACGTATCCAGGGGGCGCACCAACAAGGCGAGCCACCGCATGCCTCTCCATAAACTCCGACATGTCTAGCCTGATCAACACGTCCCGGCTGCCAAAAAGGAACTCGGAAAGTACTCTCACCAGCTCTGTCTTGCCCACCCCAGTGGGACCGAGGAAGATAAAGCTGCCGATTGGTCGCCGCGGGTCCTTGAACCCAGCACGAGCGCGCCTCACGGCTTTCGAGATGATATTGATCGCTTCATCTTGACCGATGATATGGTGGTGCAGGACATCTTCCATTTGAAGGAGACGAGTGGTCTCATCTCTAGCCAGGCTGGTTACCGGGATCCCAGTCCACATACTCAGGACATGAGCGATATCCTCCGCGCTGACCACCTTCTCCACCTGCTTCTGCTCCTCCAGCCACTCTTCCCGTATCTTCTTTGTTTTTGCCGCTAGCACTAGCTCTCGCTCTCTTAACTCTGCTGCATAGTCGTACTCTTGGGAGGCGATAGCTGCCTCTTTATCTTTGCGCACTGTTTCCAGGTCACGATCGGCGTCTTTCAAACTATCTGGGGGTGCATAATTCTTGATCCTTACCCGAGAGGCAGCCTCATCCACCAGGTCAATTGCCTTATCGGGGAGAAAGCGATCAGGAATATACCTTGCTGCCAGTGCGGCCGCAGCATTTATTGCATCATCAGTTATCTTCAATTGGTGATGGTCTTCATAGCGGCTCTTGATACCACGGAGGATGTCGATGGTTTGCTCTACCGACGGCTCCTCAATTGGTATTGGTTGAAACCTTCGCTCCAGTGCAGCGTCCTTCTCCACATGTTTCCTATACTCATCGGCGGTGGTCGCCCCGATGCATTGCAGATCCCCTCGCGCAAGTGGGGGCTTCAATATACTAGAGGCATCGATAGCCCCTTCAGCGGCACCAGCACCGACGATAGTATGCATCTCATCGATGAAGAGTATGCAGTTGGTCGAGGCTTTTACCTCATCGATAACCTTCTTTAACCGCTCCTCAAACTCGCCGCGATACTTCGTTCCTGCTACCAGCGCGCCCATATCCAGAGTGAGCAATCGCCTGTCACGTAAGGTCTCAGGGATATCGCCGGCGACAATGCGGTGGGCCAAGCCCTCCACAATGGCTGTTTTGCCCACTCCTGGTTCTCCAATAAGACAAGGATTGTTCTTTGTGCGCCGACTGAGTATCTGAATAACCCGCTCGATCTCCCTGTGGCGTCCGATAACGGGGTCGAGCTTGTCAGCACGAGCGGCAGCGGTCAGGTCTATACTGAGTTGATCCAGAGTCGGAGTTTTAGACGTGGAACGGGCACTCCCGCGCGCCTGGGGCATGATTTCGCTGAGAATTCGCAAAGTCTCTGCCCTGGTCTTGTCCAAGTTTACACCAAGACTTTCCAGGACGCTAGAGGCAGCCCCTTCAGCCTCGCGCAATAGCCCAAGCAGTAGATGCTCAGTGCCTATATAGTTATGATTGAGGCGGCGCGCCTCGTCTACAGCGAGCTCAATAACCCTCTTGGCGCGAGGGGTAAGTCCAATCTCGCCACTGACGGTTCGTTCCCCTCGTCCAATAATAAACTCTACGGCACCACGTACTTTATCAGGGTCGGCACCAAGGTTGGTCAAAACCTTAACTGCAACACCTTCACTCTCCCGAACCAAACCAAGTAGTATATGCTCTGTGCCGATGTAGTTGTGATTGAGTCGCTGGGCCTCCTCTTGAGCCAGGGTGAGCACCTTGCGGGCTCTTTCGGTGAACTTCTCGAATCTGCTAGACATATTCCTCCTTGAAGTTGCGAGGAGTAATCAGGCTCTATTATAACACACTCACCTTAAAAAGAAAAGAGCCCTCCTGACTATATGGGGCTCTTTTTGCTGGCTTTAACTTTAAGGCTCCCCGGCAGTGGCATATTTTCCACACCCCGTTGCCGGGGCAGTATCGTCTGCGCTGGGGCATTTCACTTCCGTGTTCGGGATGGGAACGGGTGGGCCAACCCCGCTCAAACCACCGGAAAGCCTTTCTAACTATATCATATAGGTGTGACCAATGCAATAGTAAGAGGCGATAGCATTATTTAAACCCCTCCCCCCTCTCCTTCAGGCTCACATACCTCTGCTGACCGATGATAATGTGGTCCAAAACCTCGATGTCAAGAGTCTTCCCCGCCTCTATAATCTGTTCAGTGATTTGGATATCCTCGGCGCTGGGTGCCGGGTCGCCTGAGGGATGATTGTGAACCACGATGATCGCCGGACAGTTTTCTCTGACAGCTTCTCGGAATACCTCGCTGGCGCGGACAAGCGAAGTGCTTACATTGCCCTTATAGACCTCTGAAATGGTGATCACCTGGTTCTTGGTATTGAGCAACACCACCCTCAGCTGCTCTTGATCTAGAAAGCCCATTTCCGCCATCAAGAGGTTGGCCACATCCTGAGGGGAGCGAATCACTGTCCTCTCCTCAGACTGTGTGGAGACAAGCCGCCTCCCCAGCTCGAGGGCGGCCTTTAATTGAGCTGTTTTCGCTTCACCCATACCTGCCTCGGAGCAAAGCTCACCAAAGCTTGCTTTGGAGAGACCAACAAGGCCACCAAATCTTGTGAGCACCCTCGTGGCGAGAGCGAGCGCATTTTCCGAAGCAGTACCGATGCGAAGCACGATCGCCAGGAGTTCGCTGTTTGAGAGTGAAGATGGACCGTCCTCCCTGAGTCGCTCCCTGGGGCGCTCCCCGATAGGCAACTCCTTTATCTTGAGATGGTATTCCACCATAATCTCGGATCTAAAAGCTATTTGACCTCGATAGTGGCGCCCGCAGCCTCGAGTTTCTCTCTCAGCGTTGCTGATTCCTCTTTGCTGATGCCTTCTTTCACTGTCGCGGGGGCGCTCTCCACCAGATCCTTGGACTCTTTGAGCCCTAGACCGGATACCTCACGCACTGTCTTGATCACATTGATCTTATTGGCGCCAATGTCTTTGAGGATCACGGTGAATTCTGTCTGCTCTTCCTCCTCTGGTGCAGCCTCAGCAGGGGCACCGGGCGCTGCAGCTACTGCAACCTGGGCAGCAGCACTGACGCCAAATTCTTCCTCCAGAGCTTTGACCAGCTCACTGAGATCAAGTACGGTCATACTCTTAATGGCAGCGATGAGCTCCTCTTTAGCCATCGTCTTTGCTACCTTTGCTTCCTTGGGTGCGGCCTGCTTGGCAGTAGCCTTCTTGGCAGCAGCTTTCTTGGCAGTCCCCTTCTTCTCTTTCTCTCCCTCTTCTTGGACTTGTTCTACTTCGCTAGTCACTGTTTCCTCCTTCTAATTGTTTCATTCTGGCATTTAGTACGTAAAGAAAACCTGTTATGTTTGCATTAAGCACATTAACAAGGCCAATGATGGGTCCTTTCATCCCGCCCAATAGCTTGGAGACCAGCACCTCCTTTGGGGGCAAGTTAGCGAGATTTGCTATCTCGGAGGCAGTAAGCACTCTTCGGTCAAGTAGCCCACCGATGATCTTCAGCCCACTTCCTGAGGAGCGAATATAATCGATCAATGCCTTAGCGGGCTCAGTGATATCGCCGTAGCCGAAGGCGATAGCTATGGGACCATTAACAATGCTAGTGAACTCGCTCTTTTCCGCTTTCTCTGCGGCGAAGCGAACCATGGTGTTTTTCACAACACGGTATTCAATGTCCCTCTGGCGTAGCCTGCGACGCAGTTCAGTCATTTCAGCTACCGGTAGCCCACGATAGTCTGTGGTGATGGCAATATTGCACCGAGAAAGCTTCGCGGCAAGCTCTTCAACTACTTCCTTCTTCTCATCTATACGCATAAACACCTCCCAAAATAAGAAAGCCCTTGCGCCATAGACACAAGGACCTCTACTCTAGCCTCGGCGGGCAGTTCATTAAGCCATAATGGCACCCGCTGTCTATGGCGCTTATCTTAATTGTAATCTGTTAGAAGCTAAGGAGCATGAAGCTCCTGGGTTGCTTTCACATCAAGCTTTATCCCTGGCCCCATTGAAGTAGAGAGGGATGCGCTTTTGATGTATTGACCCTTGGCACCGCTGGGCTTGGCGCGGAGCACGGCCTCGATTAGTGCAGCCAGGTTCCCCAGCAATCTATCATCGTCGAAGCTCAGCTTGCCCAAAGGAAGGTGAATGACTGCTGTTTTATCTAACCTGAAATCCACACGACCTTTTCGAACATCACTGATAGCTTTGGGCAGATCTTGGGGAGGAACAATGGTTCCCGATTTTGGATTAGGCATGAGCCCTCGGCGACCAAGAATCTTGCCAAGCTTGGAGACTTTCCCCATTACATCAGGGGTAGCAATGGCAACATCGAATTCCAGCCAACCATCCTCGATGTTCTTCACCATATCATCGCCACCTACATAATCAGCTCCAGCCTCCTCGGCGGTTTTGACCGCTTCACCCTGGGTGAAAACGAGGACTCTGACCACCTTCCCCAGCCCGTGAGGCAGGCTAGCCACCCCTCTCACCTGCTGGTCGGCATGACGGGGATCGAGACCCATATTGAGGTGGAGCTCTACAGTCTCATCAAAGTTGGCATAGGCTGTCTTCTTTGCCAGCTCGACGGCATCCTTTGGGTCATATTCTTTGGTACGGTCCACCAGTTGGGCTGCGTTTTGATATTTCTTTCCCCGGTTCGCCATCATTCTACCTCAACCCCCATGCTTCGCGCCGTGCCCTCGACGATCCGCATCGCCCCGTCGGTGTCGGCGGCAGTAAGGTCTTTCATCTTAAGCTCAGCGATCTCCCGGATCTTTTCCCGGGGGAGCTTGCCGATCTTCTGCATATTTGGCGTGCTGCTCCCTTTCTCCACGTTGAGCGCTCTCCGAAGCAGATCGGCGACGGGCGGGCTCTTGAGAATAAAGCTGAACGAACGGTCCTCAAATATAGTGATCTCTGCAGGGATGATAGAGCCTGCCTGGGAGGCAGTACGATCGTTATATTCCTTGCAGAAGCCCATAATATTACATCCGTGCTGCCCTAGAATCGGGCCCACGGGAGGGGCAGGGCTTGCCTGCCCTGCGGGGAGCTGAAGTTTTATCACTGTCTTAATCTTCTTCTTGGCCAATCCTATCCTCCATTTAGCGAAACATTAGGCCACTTACAAAAAAGGCATTTGCCCCCAAGCGTTGGCGACATTTAAAGTCTTTCCACCTGAAGGAAGTCGAGTTCCATAGGTGTCTCTCTCCCAAAAAAGGAAACGAGCAGCCTTACCTTGCCCTTGGCTTCGTTAATCTGGTCAACTATACCGATGAAATCGTAAAAGGGTCCGTCGACCACCCGCACACTGTCCCCTGTGGTAAAACCGACCTTGACACGGGGCGTTTCAGTCTTCATCTGTTCGAAAATAGCCTCGATCTCATTTTCGTCGAGGGGGACAGGATTGGTTCCCGCGCCCACAAAGCCGGTGACTCCTGGGGTGTTGCGTACCACATTCCAGCTCTCGTCGGTTAGTTCCATCTCGACCAGAATGTAGCCGGGAAAGACCTTTTTGGCGACAGTTTTTCTCTGTCCATCCTTGATCTCGATAACATTCTCAGTGGGAATGACCACCTGGCATATCTTATCCTGGGCATCCATTGATTTGGTACGTTGCTCCAGATTGGTCTTGACCCGCTGCTCATATCCGGAGTAGGTATGGATCACATACCACTTTATCTCATCCCGCCCCATGCTTTTCCCTCTCAAATTAGAAGCGAAACCCCGCTCAGGGGTTTATAGCCCATTCTTCCTCACGTGACTTATCATCACCAAAAAAGATTAACTATATGCGTGAAACCCAGATCGATGGCACCAAGAATAAGTCCAACAGTACCGGAAATAGCGAGCACCATAAGGGTTAGCCGCCTTGTCTCCGCCCTCGTAGGCCAGACCACCTTCTTTAGCTCAGATATAATCTCGCGAAAATAGTTACCAAGTCGGCTGAACCGGGGCATACCACGCCTTCCTGCCACAGCCTCCCTTTTCATAACCTACCTACCCTCTCGATGGAGCGTGTGGATGCGACAGCGAGGGCAGAACTTCGTGAGCTCCAATCGCTCAGGGTCATTCCTTTTATTCTTTGAAGTCGTATATGTTCTCTCCTTGCACTCTGTGCAAGCGAGATTAATGATAATCCTAGAGCTTCCCTTCTTCGCCAATTGATATCTACCTAATCTATGATTTTGGTGACCGCACCGGCTCCCACGGTCCTTCCACCCTCACGAACAGCAAACCTGAGACCTTCTTCTAGAGCGACGGGCTCGACGAGCTTCAGCTTCATTGTTATGTTATCACCGGGCATGACCATTTCCACCCCTTCAGGCAACTGGATGCTGCCAGTGACATCAGTGGTCCTGATGTAGAACTGAGGCTTATAGCCGTTGAAGAATGGGGTATGCCGACCTCCTTCTTCTTTGGTAAGTACGTACACCTGAGCCTCAGCCTCAGTGTGAGGCTTGACCGTTCCCTTAGCGACCAATACCATACCCCGCAATATATCATCCCTCTCTACTCCCCTTAGCAAGCAACCAACGGCGTCACCGGGCTCGGCGTCGGGCAGGGTTTTATGGAACATCTCCAGGCTGGTCACCACTACACTACGCGTCTCTTTTAGGCCCACCACATCCACTTCGGCCCCAGGCTTGAGCACGCCCCGCTCGACGCGGCCAGTGGCTACTGTCCCTCGCCCTTTGATGCTAAAAACATCCTCAACAGGCATCAGGAATGGCTTGTCCATGTCTCGCACCGGGGTTGGAATGTAGTCATCAATGGTATCCAATAGCTGCCATATAGAGCCACACCACTGACATTCTCTTTTGCCGCAGCCACACTCCAATGACTTGAGGGCGCTGACTCTAATTATGGGTGTCTCTGCGCCAGGAAAGCCGTATTTGGGAAACACTTCTTCCCTTAACTCAAGCTCGCTCACCTCTAGTAGCTCTTCATCATCCACTATGTCTACTTTGTTCAGACAAGCAATTAGAGAGGGCACCTCCACCTGATTCGCCAGCAGGAGGTGCTCCCTGGTTTGAGGCATGACTCCATCGTCAGCAGCGATCACAAGTATTGCACCATCCATCTGTGCTGCCCCGGTTATCATGTTCTTAATGTAGTCGGCATGGCCAGGGCAATCGACATGGGCATAGTGCCGCTTTTCCGTCTCATACTCGATATGAGCGATGGCAATGGTCAACCCTCTGGCCTTCTCTTCAGGGGCATTATCGATGGAGTCAAACGCGCGATATTGTGTGATCCCTGCCTGGGACAACACCTTAGTCATCGCCGCGGTCAGTGTGGTCTTGCCATGGTCCACGTGACCGATGGTGCCCACATTAACATGGGGTTTCGTTCTCTCATAGACTTTCTTCGCCATTTTCCCTCCTATATCATGTTAACTTAAGCCCACAGCCAGATTTGAACTGGCGACCCCGTTCTTACCAAGAACGTGCT
>DAOUVR010000096.1 GCA_030667555.1 Dehalococcoidia bacterium | reverse complement strand
CTGGCGGTTATTATGAGATGTCTCAATACCATAGCCCTGCTTCAAGCTGGAAAGACGCTCCGGGTTGATATCGCTGGCAATAATGTCTCGGGGCATGGTTGATCCATTAGCGAGAATCCCCTTGATTATTGCCTCGCCCATGACCCCACCACCAACAAACGTGATTTTCATCTAACCAACATCTCGTTCTAGTAATATCCCTCTTATTTCATCCTGAGATTTTTCCTTAAGGGATATCTGCCTTCGACACCGCACATCACGAAAGGCTATCTCTTCCGCATTGGTGTTGATTTCGCCTCCTATGAGGATAATCAGATCGTCGCCTCCCCTCGACTTGAGCCTTTTGGTATGCTGATAAATGGCTTCCGCAAGGGGAGCGATATCAGTATTATTGGTTGTAACCGTGATAAAGGTTGCAACCCCTCCACCACGGAAGGATACTCCTAAACGCTGCACATTGAGCTCTATGCCATCAATGGTCTCCAAATCCTGCAGCAGGGAATCGGGAGGTGTAAATGGCCCTGTCTGGAGTAGCATTCTTTTTTGATGTTCTACTGTCATTTTCTTCACTCCTTAAAAATGGCGCGCCCAATCCTCACCAGCGTTGCCCCCTCTTCCACGGCGATCTCAAAGTCGTCGCTCATTCCCATGGAGAGGTGCTCCAGTCCCAGGGAGTCACGAAGCTGCCGCAACCTTCGGAATATGGGGCGGACCTCCTCGGGGTCCTTGATAAAGGGGGCTATAGTCATCAGCCCCTTCACCTCGAGGTTAGGTAGACCGGCGACCTCTTCTACTGCCTTAGGCAATTCTGTCATTGAGAAGCCGCTCTTTGTCCCTTCTACTGAGATATTGACCTGGAGCAACACAGGAAAAATGTTTTGAGCACGCTTGCTTACCGACTCTGCCAATCTGGCCGAATCTATGCTATGGATTATATCAAAAATCTCCACTGCTGTCTTAACCTTATTAGTCTGAAGACGTCCCACCATGTGCCATGTGGGGCGCGGTTCTAAGGCAGATAAGCACTCTGTCTTTGTCTTAGCATCTTGAACCCTGTTCTCGCCAACGTGTCGCACGCCAGCTTCCACTGCAATTCTGATATCGCGGGGCTCGACCACTTTTGTCACAGCGATGATGGTTATCTCATCGGGCGACCTGCCTGCCCGTTTAGCGGCGCTGGCAATGCGCTGCTTGATCTCTTGTATATTCCGCGCTATGTCCATTTTAGCAAACCCCACACTTTCGGCATTCGGCCGGTGGGCAGGGTGGGGTCTCTTCGCCCAGGCGCGCCTGCTCAAGCTCGGACTCAAGATAGTCCTTATTAACCCCTGAATCAATGTTTGACCAGGGCAGCCTCTCGCTAAGCGGTATCTCCCTGTTGACATAATATCCTGCGTCAAGCGAGCACTGCTCCATTGCTCGACGCCATGAAGAGAGTGTTGTTCCTTCCATTTTAGCCAGCACCTGGGCGAGCCTGGCATCGCCTCTTGAGAGAATACCCTGTATAACCATCCAATTTACACTTTCCGAGGAAAGCTCAATGCCCTTTGGCTTAAGGCTATTTTTAAGCATAGAGAGACGGTGAGTCAGGATTTCGGCGCTAGCCATCGGAAGCCATTGAAAGGGGGTGCCCGCCTTGGGTACAAAAGGCTCTGCAGTAAGAGAGAGTCGACACCCGGCCTTTTTCTGGTCGATGTGTCCTTTAAGGGCAAGGGTTAACTTGATAATGTCTTCAATATCATCATCGGTCTCTGTGGGCAGGCCGATCATGAAATAGAGCTTGAGATGCTTGAAACGGTGCTCGGCAACATTGGTGGTCGCTTCGATGATGTCACTATCAGTCACGCCCTTGTTAATGACTTTGCGTAATCTCTCCGAGCCTGCCTCGGGGGCCAGGGTGATGGTTTGCGTGCCGCTTTGCGCCAGCTCCCTGAGCACTACTGGCGGCAGGGGGCAAATCCTTAGGGAGCTGACAGAGATCTGTGCTCCCATGTGTTGCAACCTGGTCACCAGCTCTTCTATCTCCGGGTGGTCGGAGGGTGAAGCCCCTAAAAGACCGATTCTTTTTTCATGTTTCAGGCCGGTCTCAGCTTGGTCCAGTAGATAATCTAAAGAACGATAGCGAAAGGGGCGGAAAAGGTAGCCGGCAAGACAGAAGCGACAGCCCCATCTGCAGCCACGGGTGACCTCTATAATATACATCCCGCCAAGCTCCGTCTCCGGGGTGAGAATGACCGAGGTGGTGGCAAAATCATTGATATCATGCACCCACTGCCGTAAGGTAGTCTTGCCATCCTGAAGGTTGGGCACATAAATGCCGGGAAGAGAGGAAAGTGCCTGTAGTAGTTCCTCCTTACTGCCTTCAATTCCTTCACTTATAACTTCAACCAATGCCGGCAAAATAGCTTCCCCCTCTCCAATGGCGAAGCAGTCGAAGAAGGGAGAAAGGGGTTCCGGGTTAGCGGTGATGCAGGGCCCGCCGGCAATGACTATGGGATGGGAATCGTTGCGGTCAGCGGCAAATAGCGGTATGCCGCTCGATTTCAAAATATTGACCACGTTAAAGTAATCCAGCTCATAGGTGATGGAGAAAGCGAGGATGGCGAAATCGCTTAGGGGGCGCTGTGATTCAATGCTCAGGGGCTCTCTTGCTTTTTCATCCCAGAAGGCACGCTCACAGACTATGTTATCGTAGCTATTGAGGAGGGCGTAGATTGTTTGAAAGCCAAGGTTGGACATTCCCAAATAATAGGTATTAGGGTAAATCAGGGCTAGGGGGATTCTGCCACCCCAGTCCTTGAGGATGGTGCCTCGCTCTTTTGAAAGCTTTCGCCTCGCCCTTTTGTTCCACGTCGTCATTACCTTCCTATCTTCTCATTGCCTACCAAGGTGATATCAATAGACCGCCCGCAGTTGGGGCATGTTATCGTTATGTTGACTGGTTGTCTCATTATCCTCTCAGCGATAGCAGTAATCATAGTGTCAAGAGCGTCCAAGCGCTGGTCCAGGAGGTCAAGACGCCCCTGTACCTGTTCCAAGCTAGGCTCCTTTTCCTTAGTCTTGGGTTTCATTTTCTGTAGCAAGTCGTCCCTCCTCTATTTTTTAGACCCAAAGTAGTACTACGCCCAGGACTATCAAAGCGACTCCAACGACGACGGAAACCCAACCCCCTACTCTTAGCTCGCTAGGTAGGATGAAGTCTGGCCAGTAGCCCAAGAAGCTCCTCAATTCCTCGCGACGGGAAAGGACATCGCCATAGCCTTTCTGTTTATGCCTTGCCCAGAGCATAATGATTAAACCCAGGAAAACAAAAAGACCTCCAATTCCCAGTACTATGTAGCTGTCAAGATTAGTCATAGTTCGATCTTCCTCCTTAACTGCATTTTGTATAGCCGCAGGCGCGGCAGATGTGACACCCCTCCTGATATACCAGCATGCCGCCGCATTCTGGGCACTGCCCCCAAATATTCATTGCATGGCCATTTCCGCCAGGGTTGCTTGCTATGTCCTCGCTCTTGATATGCTTCTCCAGCACACTGCCAATGGCGTCGGGACAGGAGAGTACGGAATGGCCCTCTTCCCAGGCGATGGAGGGGCAACGGATACCTCGTAGGTGCTTCACCACTGAGTCTATACTTACCCCAGATCGAAGCGCCAGGGAGATAAGCCTGCAGATAGCCTCAAGCTGCGCTGAGGCGCAGCCTCCCGCTTTGCCCAGGGTGGAGAACACCTCACAAACCCCATCCGCATCAGAGTTTACCGTTACATAAATGGAGCCGCAGCCAGTGGCAACTCTCTCAGTAACCCCGGTGGTGACCTTAGCTCGCCCCCTCGGTGCCCGTGCTTCGAGCTTTTCCTTCTCTTCCGAGGCGATGCTCAATACCTGCTTATCCTTGCTCCGATCTCTATATATGGTGATCCCTTTGCAGCCCTTATTATAGGCAAGCATGTATGCTTGTTCTACATCATCTCTGGAGGCGCTATGGGGGAAATTGATGGTTTTAGAGACGGCGTTGTGGGTGGAACTCTGAAAGGCGGCCTGCATTCTGATATGCCATTCAGGGCTGATGTCATGGGCGGTGACGTAGAGCCTCTTGACTCTGTCAGGGATGCCGTCTATATCCTGTATACTCCCCCGCTTGGCTATTTCCTCCATAAGCTCAGCAGAATAGAATCCTTCCCGCTTTGCCTCCTCTTCAAAGTAGGGATTCACCTCGATGAAGCGAGCACCGTCCAAAATATTACGGATGTAGCTCAAAGCGAAGAGGGGCTCGATTCCACTGGAGCAACCGGCGATGATACTCAGGGTGCCTGTGGGGGCGATAGTTGTCGTGGTTGCATTTCTCATCATGGCGCCGTTGGGGATATCGTATATGCTGCCCTCAAAAACGGGGAATACACCCCTTTCTTCAGCCAGCGCTGCTGATGCCTCATTGGCCTTTTCGTTTATAAATCGCATGACATCCTCTGCCGTCTGGAGTGCCTCCTCTGAATCATAGGATATGCCTAACTTAATCAACAAATCAGCAAAGCCCATGACGCCTAGCCCGATCTTTCTAGTCTTCTTGGTCATCTCCTCTATTTCGGGCAGGGGGAATCTATTTTTGTCTATCACGTTATCCAGGAATCTGACTGCGAGCCGCACTGTTTTTTCGAGCTTTTGGTAGTCAATCTGGGGTGCACCGTTCTTTTCGGATACCATCCTGGCTAGATTAATGGATCCCAGATTGCATGATTCGTAGGGGAGAAGGGGTTGTTCCCCGCAAGGGTTGGTGCTCTCAATAATCCCGAGTTTTGGGGTGGGGTTATCTTGGTTTATGCGGTCTAGAAAAACGAGGCCTGGATCGCCGGTGCGCCATGCCTGGTCCACAATCTTGTCGAAGACCTCCTTGGCATTGAGCCTGCCGACTACCTCCTTATTACGAGGGTTTATCAGGTCATATTCGGCGTCCGCCGTGACTGCCCTCATAAAATCGTCGTTTGCTGCCACCGAGAGATTGAAGTTAGTGAGGTTGTCACCTTTCTCTTTTACGGTGATGAATGTCAGAATATCGGGGTGATTGACGTTTAAGAT
>DAOUVR010000042.1 GCA_030667555.1 Dehalococcoidia bacterium | reverse complement strand
GCTGCCAGATACACCTTTCGCGCCTGGCTCTGGGTAACGTGGGTGTAGATCTGGGTGGATGAGAGGTTGGCGTGACCGAGAAGCTCCTGAACCACTCGGAGGTCGGCACCGCCGTCGAGCAGATGGGTAGCAAAGCTGTGGCGTAGTAAATGGGGGTGAACCCGTTTATCAAGACCTGCCTTGGCGGCGTACTTTACCAGCGACTTCTGGAGGGCCCGTTCGGAGAGCCTCTTCCCGTATCGATTGAGGAACAGGGCTTCAGTCCTTGACTTGCCGAGAAGCTGCATGCGACCTTCATGAAGATAAAGGTCGAGGGCTGAGGCCGACGGCTTGCCTATGAGCACTATTCGCTCCTTGGAGCCCTTGCCCCATACGCGAACCTCCCGTTCTTCAAAATTGACATTGCTTACGTCGATGCTCACAACCTCGCTCACCCTGAGCCCGGAGGCATAGAAAAGCTCTAGTACCGCCCTATCCCGCTGCCCCAGTGGGGTCGAGATATCAGGCGCTTCGATTAGGTGAACAACCTCTTCGTTAGAGAGGAACGAGGGTAGCCTCTGTTCCAGCTTTGGCGATGAGACGGCAGCTAACGGATTTAAGGAGACGATGTTCTCCCTTATCAAATATCGATAGAAAGAGCGCAAGGCGCTCACTTTACGTGCTACGCTTGTCTTTTCGAATCCGCTCTCGACGAGGGAGGCGATATAGCGGCGCAGAAGGTGGCGATCCACCTCATCCAGCGTTGTCACCTTCTCGGCGCCGAGGAACTCCATGAAGTGGCGAAGGTCATGGATATAATTGCGCACAGTATAGGGGGAGGCATTACGCTCCACCTCCAGATAGCGGATGTAACTTTGAAGCAATCTGTCTGTGCTTTCCCTGTTATACAGAAGAGGGATCATACCTTGACTGCTTCCTTTTCTATCTCATCCAGGCTGACGCTTGCTTCGCATTTGAGGCATTTCGCTCTCTTTTTACCCCGTATCACAAGCAGCCCTCCGCACTCAGGACAGGGCTGAGGAATAGGCTTGTTGCTGGTAGTGAAATCACAGTCCGGGTAATTAGCGCAGCCATAGAAGAAGCGCTTTTTCTTGCTTTGCTTCTGTACCACTTCACCACCGCATTTGGGACACTTGGCGCCGGTCTTGACCAAAAACGGCTTGCTGTTCTTGCATTCTGGGTAGCCTGAACAGGAGAGAAACTTGCCGTAGCGCCCCCACTTGATGACCATAGGTCTGCCGCAAATTGAACAGACTTCATCCGTGGTCTCTTCCGCTACCTTGACTCTCTCCATTCGCTCATCTGCGGTCTTCAGGGTCTTTTCAAAGGGGTCGTAGAAATCTTGAAGAAAAGGAACCCATCCTCTCTCTCCTTGAGCGATTTGGTCTAATTCCTCCTCCATCTGAGCGGTGAAGCCAAGGTCAACAATGTCAGGGAAATGTTCGATAAGGATGTCGGTCACCACAAAGCCAAGCTCAAGGGGGTGAAACCGACCGTCAATCCGCTCAACGTAGCTTCTATCCTGAATTATAGAAAGGGTTGGGGCGTAGGTGCTGGGACGACCGATTCCCCTTTCCTCCAGCGCCTTAACCAGGGTCGCCTCACTGTAGCGAGGTGGAGGCTGGGTAAAATGCTGCTCGGGGAAAAGCCCTAGAAGATTCAGGGATTCGCCCTTTACCAACTCAGGCAGGGGGCTCTCTGCCTTTTCATTCTCGGCCTCATCCTTGCCCTCGCTATAAAGGATTGCGAAGCCTGGGAACTTGATCACCGAGCTCTTGGCCCTGAGGAGATAGGACTTTCCATCTCTCGCCTCTATGTCTACCGATGTGGTGTCGAGTATAGTGGGCGACATCTGGCTTGCAACCATTCGTTTCCAGATGAGCTCGTAGAGCCTGAATTGCTCCCTGGTGAGATGGCGCTTGATCGAGGCTGGCTCTCGTCTCACCGATGTAGGCCGGATGGCCTCATGGGCCTCCTGAGCGCCTTTCGCCTTCTTGGTGAAGATGCGAGGTTTGGGGGGGAGGAATTTGTCCCCGTATTTTTCCTTGATAAAGGCGCGAGTTTCATCCAAGGCTGATGGGGCCACTCGCACCGAGTCGGTGCGCATGTAGGTGATGAGCCCCACTGAGCCTTCCTCGCCGATAGATAAGCCTTCGTAGAGTTGCTGGGCGATGGCCATGGTATGCTTGGCGGTGAAGTGGAGCTTGCGCCAACCCTCCTGCTGGAGAGTGCTGGTGGTGAAGGGTGGCGCTGGTTGGCGAAATGCCTCCTTCTTTTGTACCTGGGATACGGCATAGCTTGCGTTCTCAAGCTCGGTGCAAAGCTTCTTTGCATCTTGTTCGCTGCCAATCTTGATTTTCTTGCCACTGGCGAGACCGACGAGAGAAGCAACAAAGCTTTCTTTCGTGGCGGCCTTTTCCAGCTTGGCATCGATAGACCAGTACTCCTGTGAAACAAAGCTCTCTATCTCTCGCTCCCGGTCAACGATCATTCTCAACGCTACCGATTGTACTCTCCCTGCGGAAAGGCCACGCCTTACCTTACGCCACAGGAAAGGGCTGAGCTTATAACCGACCAGTCTATCAAGGATACGGCGCGCCTGTTGAGAGTAGACCAGATCCATGTCGATGTCTCTGGGATGGCTGAATGCCTCCGCCACTGCCTCATTGGTGACCTCATGGAAAACTACACGCTTTGCGTTATTCAGCTTGGCCGCCTGAACCAGATGCCATGAGATCGCCTCGCCCTCACGGTCGGGGTCGGTAGCGAGATATACCGAGGAAGCCTTCTTTGCCGCCTCTGTTATCTCCCGCACCACCGCTCTCTTCTCCTTGGGAACCTCGTACCTGGGGTTGAAGCCTTCTTTGACATCCACCCCTAACCTCCACTTCGTCAGATCTCGTACATGGCCGATGGAGGCCTTGACGCTATAGCTCTTTCCCAGCATCCGGCTCACCGTTCTTGCCTTGGCAGGCGATTCCACAATAACAAGTTTTCTTGCCATTACTCCACCTTGATGCGGTAATCCTCTCTGGCCTCTCGGGTTAGGGTATAGTTCATGCCGCCGACCTGCCTCACAATTCCCTTAAGCTCCATCATCGCCAGGGTACTAGAGACCGTAGCGATTGGGAGTCCACACTGGCGTCCCACCTCATCAATGTGGGTTGGCTCTGAGGAGAGGTATTTCATAATCAGGGATTCAGTGTCGGTAGCGGGAATCTGCTCCGTCATCTCCAATTGCTGCGCCACAACGGTGAGATTGAGTTCCTCGAGGATGTCATAGGAATCTGATACCAGCTTTGCCCCCTCCTGAATCAGTCGGTTGGGTCCGCGGCTCGTCGGGGACAATATGCTACCGGGAACGGCGAAGACCTCTCGATTCTGCTCCAAGGCCCATCCCACTGTGATTAGAGCGCCGCTTTTATCCCTTGCCTCTACAACGAGCACGCCGAGGCTTAGCCCGCTCATAATCCTGTTTCTTCTGGGGAAGTTTTCCGCTTTGGGACGGGTACCTAAGGGAAATTCGCTTACCAGGGCACCTCGCTCAATAATCTGGCGGGCCAGTTTGACATGGTCACTAGGATAGACAACATCCAGTCCACATCCGAAGATGGCGATGGTTCTTCCCCCCGCATCCAGGGCAGCACGGTGCGCGGTGGCATCGATTCCTCTAGCCAGGCCGCTGACGATGGTTATCTTGTTTCGTGCCAGGTCACCGGCAATTTGCTCGGTGACCTCCCTGCCGTAGTACGTGGGGCGGCGAGTGCCCACTACAGCGATAGACCAATCATCTTCAGGGGAAAGGGAACCCCTGATATAAAGCACTGGAGGGAGGTCGTAGATCTCTTTCAACCTTGATGGATACTCCTCATCCTTCCATGTGAGCGCTTTCACCTTGTATCGCTCCAGCTTCTCCATTTCGTCATCGAGGGAGATCCTGGTGCGTTTCGCTATTATCGCATCAGTGGACCGATTATCGAGCCCGGCCGTCTGAAGCTCTTTAGCGCTGGCATGCCAGGCTCTCTCCATGTCGCCGAAGTACTCTTCCATCATGGAGAACTTGGCCCGCCCGATACCCGGTATCAGGGTGAATCCTATCCAGTATTTAGTGTCGCTCATAGGTCAGTGCATTCTATCATAGTAGTTATGGTAAGACAAACACTCGTAATTGTTGTTATAACCTACCTACCTGCCACAACCACAATGTCATTGCGACCCTTCACAAAGTGAAGGGGAAGCAATCTCGTCTCTTACCATCGCCTCCCCAAGATTGCTTCGTCCTCTTCGCTTCGCTCAGAGCTTTGGCTCACTGCGCTTCTCGCAATGACAGCCGATGAGGTGAACAGTGGTAGGGTGGGTGCAGCCCTTCCGCTGAAGGGCGAAACCCACCATTTTCATATCCATTTAGGAAGGTGGGTTCCATTTCATTTCACCCACCCTACTTGTGGAGGACGCCTCCTTCTACTGTCTATCAGCACCCCTAATATCTGTAGTTGCTCCGACTTGTCGGAGCGCAACTGGCCCAATAAATTGGGCAACTACATTTTATTTGTTGCCATCGAGAGACGTTGCTACTCCATCTCGTTGGCGGAGGATTTGTCCCCCCAGGCTACTGCCAGAAGGAATTCCCTCTGGATTCCGCTTCAACCTATGAAATAATAAGGGCGTTCAATTGAACGCCCCTACTGGAACAGGTAACTTCGTTGGGGGCAAGCCTGGCAATGCCGACAAGATATCACCCATCAATATGAACGAGGTCAATACTTTTAGTAGTCCGGCAACTTAGTGACACGCCCAGAGAGGGAAACTTGGAGTCTGTTAGGCAGATAGCCTGGATGAGGAAGGTGGCAAGGTGTGAGTGGAGGGCGTAACGAATAACCTGACTTCCCCTAGCTTTGTGAGAAAATCCCTATTCTGTGTCTCCCATCTTCCTATCAAGCTATGGCCCATATGCCTTATGACGAAATCGACGATTCTCCCCCTGAGGAGCAGTTTGGTTACATTATACCGGGAGTAGAACTCTTTCATCGCTTGAATGGTCTGCCGTTGCATCTCCAACGGCGACATAGCATCAGGCAGGTGTACCACGTGGGCAGCGTCAAAAAGCTGCCAGTCAGCCGGGAACCTTTCTACTACGAAGTGAGCGGCATTCTTCACGGTATTGTAGAGCTTGCTGCCAGGAAGAGGGATCAGGATGCTGAGTTGAAGGCTATTCAGCCCCAATCTGGAGTAGACATCTGAGTAGCCCTCCGATATGAACATGCCATGTACCTTGATGCCGTATTTATGGAGCACCTCGATGCATCTTCTGACGTCCTCCGGTGTTTGCTTTTTGTTATAACGCTTCAGCGTCTCGGGATTCAACGACTCGAATCCTATTGCTAGGCAATCACAATTTGCTTCCGCCATCATTTGCACCAGTTCCTCGTCCTTCCAGATATCCGCCCTGACCTGAGCCATCCATTTTGGGGTAATCCTATGTTCGATCATCTGACTCAGCAATTCCTTCGTTCTTTTCCTATTGGCGGCAAAATTGTCGTCGTAGAAGAAAACCTCGGCGTAGAAGGAAAAATGTTTGTGTCTGAACTTTGATAACTCTTCGATCACACCCTCGCTACTCCTAAACCTGTATCTCTTGCCAAACATGGGGGAAACAGAACAAAAGGTGCACTCGTAGGGACAGCCCCGTGAGGTAGATATCGGTGTGATGGGCACGCGTTTTTTCAAGCCTTCTATCAAGGAGAAATCGGGGAATGGCAAATCATCGAGGTTCTCCACGGGGGTGCCCTGTATAATCTTTTCTCCACCGTTGCTAACCAAGTCCGAGACCACCACTTCCGCCTCGCCCTTTACCACGTGGTCTGCATATTGGCTTGCCTCCTCGGGCAGGAAGGTAGCATGTACCCCGCCTATGATGATCCTCCCTTTGGGGTTGAGCTCTCTGAAGTGCTTGGCTATTTCGTAGCCGCGGGGAGCGGTGGATGTCATGATAGAGATAGCGAGGACGTCCGAGTCCTTGATTTTGGCGTAGTCTATCGCTTTGATGTTTTCGTTGTAGATGGTGACATCATGTCCGTCGTTTTTCAGTATTGTGCCAATGTAGATCGGCCCCATCAGAGGCAGGTGTTTGATAAAAGCACTGTAAAAGTTGTAGAACGGAGCTTTCGGCTCTATGATGGAGACTTTCATATTCTCTATCCGGCCACTGGTTCGATTCAGCTTGATTCATTGTATCACGGCAGCGGAGACAAAGCAAAAATGATATCGAGAACAAGCTGGGCTTCACCGGAGGCGCGCCTGACACTTGAGGAGCTAGAGGTACAGCGAATGGGGAGGCCGACAGACACGCTGATATTCCTCGCCGACTCGATGTCTGTTGGTAAGCGGTCACTGAAAACGAGGCGCGACTTCTCGCCACACTCGTCCTCCCAGACTCCCCGCAGAAAAACGCCTTCCTGTCCCTGGGCATCATTGCCAGCGAAGACAGACCACTGGTCAAAGTGAAAGCGCGATTTGAGATGAAGGGTGCATGCCATCTGTCTGAGTGAGGTCAGCGCTCTTTCTTGGGGAGAGGAAACGTGGAGTATGTTAGGCAGATAGCCTGGATGTGGAGTGTGGCTTGGTCTGAGCGGAGGCCTTAATAAGAGCTTGAGCTTGCTTGAGCTTTGCGCCGTAATCCCTGTTCTGTGCTTCCCACCGCTTTATTATCCTATAGCCCATTAGCCTGATGCCAAAATCGCTGATTCGCCCCCTGAGGAGCAGTTTGGTTGCATTATAGCGGGAGTAGAAGTTTTTCAGCGCCTGGACAGTCTGTTTTTGCATTTCCAACGGCGACATATTATCAGGCAAATGGACCACATGGCTACCATCAAAGAGCTCCCAGTCTGAAGGGAACTTCCTTACGGTAAACTGCTTGGCATTCATAACCGTAGTGTATAGCTTGCTGCCAATAAGTGGAATCAAGATGCTTAGCTGAAGGCTATCGAGGCCTAGTTTGTTGTAGATATCGGAGTATCCCTCCGATATAAACATTCCGTGTACCTTGATGCCATATTTATGAAGCATCTTGATGCAGTTTTTATTGTCCTCAGGGGTTAGCTTTTTGTTATAGCTCTTCAGCGTCTCGGCGTTCAAGGACTCGAAGCCGATAGCCAATTGATTACAGTTTGCCTCTGCCATCAGTTCCACCATCTCCTCGTCCTTAGCGATATCTGCCCTTACCTGCGCCATCCATCTGGTGGTTATTTTATGCTCAATCATGTGATTGAGCAGTTCCTTGGTTCTTGCCCTATTGGCGGCAAAGTTATCGTCATAGAAGAAAATAGACTTATGCTTAAACCTTGATAGCTCTTCAATTACGCTTTCGGTAGTTCGAAACCTATATTTTCTGCCAAACATGGGGCTGACAGAGCAGAAGGTGCACTCGTAGGGACAGCCCCGTGAGGTAGATATCGGTGTGATGGGAATGGGTTTCTTGAGGCCCTCTATCAAGGAGAAATCGGGGAATGGCAAATCGTCGAGGTTCTCCACGGGGGTGCCCTGTATAATCTTTTCTCCACCGTTGTTAACCAAGTCGGAGATCACCAGTTCTCCCTCTCCTTTTACCACATGATCGGCATAGAGAGTTGCCTCCTCCGGTAGGAAGGTGGCATGAACCCCACCGGCGATGATTCTCCCTTTTGGGTTAAGTTCCCTGAAACGCTTCGCTATCTCGTAGCCACGGGGAGCGGTGGATGTCATGGTAGAGATCGCTAAAATGTCCGAGTCCTTGATTTTTACGTAATCGATCAGTTTGATGTTTTCATTATAGATGGTGACATCATGTCCGTCGTTGTTCAGTATGGTGCCGAGGTAGATTGGTCCCATCATAGGAAGGTGCTTCATGAAAGCGCTGTAGAAATTGTAGAAGGGTGCTTTTGGCTCTACGATGGAGATTTTCATGCTTCAGGTTTCCCTCTCAATTATTTGCGGTTTAATTCATTATAGCATACTGATGAATCGAAGGCAAAAATGTGCGCTCTGGGGGATGCCCGTAGGCTCTCGCCAGGCCATATTGTCATTTTGACCCTGAACCATTCACATTTCCTGTCATTCTGAGCGAAGCGAAGAATCTCAACACGCTCAGGGCAGGCTCCGTGAAGGGGAAGAATCTCGGTGGTGGGGGAGATTCTTCGGTCACTCCGCTCCCTCAGAATGACAATTTGGGAAGGTGGGTTCCATTTCATTTCACCCACCCTACCT
>DAOUVR010000180.1 GCA_030667555.1 Dehalococcoidia bacterium | reverse complement strand
TAGGTTCTGAAGCCCACACAGCTGCTTGCGCTCAGTACGAGAAAATGGCGAGAAAAACGAAGTCGCCCCTGCCCCGAGAGGTCACCAAGCGTCGTCTCGCCCGCTGGCAACAGGAGAGGCGCAGGCGTCGAATCACCATCGGCATCGGCGCTTTGGTTATCGTAGCCATCCTGGTGATTATCGGCTATGGAGTCTATGCCACTATCATCGCGCCGGGTAGGGAGCGAGTCGCGACGGTGGGCGACAAGCATCTTACCGTGGTGAACTATGAGACAACCCTTCGACTATCGCCTAATTTACAGACCTCCGCTGAAGATACCTTAATGGCATTGGTGAACTTCGAACTTATAAGGCAGGGGGCCGAAGAGCTTGGTATCGAGGTCACCGACGGTGAGATCATCCAGGAATTGAGAGAGAGCTTCACCGGTGAAGGCGAGGAGGAACTGACTGACGAGGAGCTTCTACGGCGCTACAACGAGACCCTGAAGTATCTACGGGTTTCATCGGAGCAGTTTAAGGAGGCCTTGGCCACCCAGGTTCTGGCACAGAAGATTGAGGAGCACGTAAAGGGAGAGGTTCCTGACGTTGGAGAGCTCATCCCCCACGTCCACTTGCAGGCGATCGTGGTGACCACAGAGGAAGAGGCGGGGAACGTAACTGAGAGGCTAGAGGGCGGTGAGGATTTCGCCTCGCTTGCTGCGGAGTATGAAGGTGGCGACATGGGCTGGGTGCCTCAGGGAATGCTGAGCTTGGAGATTGAAAAGTTCGCCTTCAGCCCAGAAAGCGGCAATGTGACCAAGTCCTTCGCCACGGTTGAGGGCTACTCTATAATCCAGGTCTTGGAGACCGAGGAAGTGAGGGAGTTGGAAGAGGGGATACGGGAGCAGCTTGAAACTAGCGCATATGGTTATTGGCTTGAGGTGCAATTGGATGAGAAGCTGATATGGAGGGTCCTTGAAGCCAGGCTTGAGCAAATACATATAGAGGCCATGAACCGGATAATGGAGGCCTAAATGGGGAGCAGGGAGAGCATCGGGATTGGATTGATGGGGCTGGGGGTAATCGGCGGCGCTGTGGCCAAGGTCCTCACTGAGAAGGCGGATGCCCTCGCTGCTGAGGCGGGCTGCGTCCTGCGCCTAAGGAAGGTACTGGAGAAAGACCTCGCCAAGACACGCGCTTCGAAGATGGATCCCGATCTCTTTACTGCCGATGCGGCAGAGGTTCTGGGCGACCCGGAGATAGACATTGTAATCGAGGCTCTCGGTGGCGATCGCCCTGCGTATGATTTCATAAAGGAGGCCATCGCGAAGGGGAAGTGTGTCGTTACCGCCAACAAGGAGGTAATGGCAAAACACGGCCCCGAATTCCTCTCTCTGGCAAAAGAGAAGGGAGTGGATATCTTGTACGAGGCCAGCGTTGGTGGGGGTATCCCCTTAATCGCCGCCTTCAAACAGGACCTTTTGGCCAACGATATCTCGGCGATCCACGCAATCATCAATGGCACGACAAACTATATCCTCACCAGAATGGCGTCAGAGGGGCTGGATTTCGCCATAGCCCTGGAGGAGGCGCAAAAGCTTGGTTATGCCGAAGCCGACCCCACAAACGACATCGAGGGCATCGACCCGTCATACAAACTCACTATACTTGCTATGCTTGCCTTTCATGTTTTAGTTCGCCCTGAAGATGTCTATCACGAGGGTATCTCCCGGCTCTCATCACGTGACTTCCGCTATGCCAGGGAGTTGGGCTATGAGATAAAGCTCCTCGCTATCGCCAAGGAAAAGGATGACTCCATTGAGGTTCGCGTTCACCCGGTGTTCCTTCCCAAGGACCTGCTCCTGGCAAAGGTGGATGGTGTCTATAATGCGGTTCAAGTAGAGGGCGATCTGGTGGGACGTGTGCTTTTCTACGGGCAAGGGGCTGGCCCCTCGGCCACCTCAAGCGCTGTGATTGCCGATATCATCAATCTGGCGCAGAGGATCAATCTAGGAGTAAATATCACCCATGAGTTAAAGCTTAACCCCTCAAAAAGGCTGAAACCCATCTCTGAGATCGAGACGCGGTATTATCTGCGGATGAGCACTGTCGACCGCCCTGGGGTGCTGGCCAAGATCTCACGCATCCTCGGTGACCTGGGTATTAGCATCTCATCGGTGATCCAGAGGGAAAGCGATGTCTCAGCGGATGTGGCTGAGATCGTGCTCATGACCTACCCCGCTCAGGAGAGCGCGATGCAAAAGGCGATGGCTGAGATCGAGCGCCTCGATGTAGTTAGAGAGATATCAAACTTCGTCCGCGTCGAGGACTGAAGAGTACGTGCAATGCAGATGTGAATGAGCTATGAAGAAACAATATCTTGGTGATATTAGGGATTTATTTAAGTACGATTTAATTCAACGGATTTTGAAGGGCATAAGCTCGTTAAAAGGGTTGACCTACATTCCCATGCTAAGTGAATATGATCCTAAGACGAGAGATGGTAATAAGAGAGATTTTGATAAGGCCAAGAAGTCTGGTAGGCCAGGGACAAATAACGAAAAGCTAACGAAATGTTTGAAGAATTACAAGAATATAGACAGGGAGAAGAGAGATTTTACACAGATAAGAAAATACTTTGAATCAAATGGCTTTGAAATGCGCATTTA
>DAOUVR010000155.1 GCA_030667555.1 Dehalococcoidia bacterium | reverse complement strand
TTCGACCGGGACGGAGTGACCTGATATAGCCTTCCCAATCATCGAGCCTTTCCCGCCCATAGACCAGGCTAAGCGCCATAAGGCACCCAACTACTGCGCCGCAGGTCTCTCCCCTGAGAGCAATGCCAGGGAAGACGGTGAGCGCCTTCAGGATGGAGCCATTATCCAGCCCAAACTGCTCCTGCAGCGCCAGAAAGCTGGTTTGGGCACAGTTACCAGATATCTTTAAATATTCCTTGACCTTTTGCTCAAGCTGGCGGTAAATCTCTTCTCTCTGGACTTGGTCTGTCATCGCTTGTTCCTCCTCCTTATACTGTCTGCCGCATTGGGCCAGTACTACATAATGACCCTGACCTGCTTATGTCTTATCAAGAATCGCTCCGTTGGAAGCAATTACCTCTTTGTACCAGTTTGCCGAATCCTTTAGCGTGCGCTCCCCTGTGGCATAATCGACGTAAATAATGCCGAACCTCTGCTTGTAGCCAAATGACCACTCGAAGTTATCCATAATGGACCACAGAAAGTAACCCTTGACCATAACGCCATCGTCTATGGCGTGTTTTAGCTCGCTGAGGTACCGGGCCAGAAAGTCGATGCGCTGGGGATCGTGGATCTTACCGTCACGGTGAATCCAGTCACAGTTACCCATGCCGTTCTCAGTGATAAAGATGGGCAACCTGTACCGTTCATTTAAGAAACGCGGGCCCCAGTAGAGACTCTCCGGCTTCACTTGCCATTCCATAGTCGTGAGCGGCGGGCCGTCGGGGCTTTTCACCGACTTGGCGCCGCCATCACCGGTGGAACGGATGGTCTGTCCAGTGTAAATATTAACACCATAGAAGTCGAGCGGTTGGCAGATGGTCTTCATATCGCCATCGGCAATAGCGGGCATCTCAATTTCGAATATTTTCATGCCGTCCTCTGGATATGTGCCGAAAACCATCGGGTCAGCCCACCAGGTATTGTTCCAGCAATTCTTATTCCAGATGGAGAACATTCGACCGCGTGCCGCCTCGATGTCTTCCGTACTATCCGTGGCTGGCATACTGGTTACGCCCACAAGTGCGGCACCAACAGCCGGCTTTGTCTTGGCCCGTGTGCGGATTACCTGAACTGCCTTGCCATGCGCCAGAAGTGCATTGTGGGCAGCCAGAAGAACGTCAGCGAAGCCCAACTGAAGACCTGGAGCATGCAGGCCAGACTGATGCGCAATTCCAATGAAAACCTGCGGCTCATTGAGAGTCATCCAGTTAGATACGCGGTCCGAGAGCTTGTCCACGATGACACTGGTATATTCAGCGAACCAATCAGAGCTATCCCGGTTGAGCCAGCCACCGCGACAATAAAGGGCGTAGGGGTAATCCCAATGAAAAAGCGTCACCCACGGCTGCACGCCATTCTCCAGCAGTGCGTCGATCAACCGATCGTAGAAGTCAAGCCCTTTCTGGTTAATCGTCCCCACACCTTCAGGCAGCACGCGCGGCCAGGAAATCGAGAGGCGGTAAGCCTTTAGCCCGATCTCACCCATCAAGCGGGCATCCTCCTTGTATCGGTGGTAGTGATCACACGCTACGTCGCCGGTGTTGTCTTCCCACACCTTGCCGGGTTGGCGGCACATCGTATCCCACACCGAGAGCCCCTTGCCATCCTCATAAGCCGCACCCTCAATCTGGTAGCTGGCCGCCGCAGCACCCCACACAAAATCTTTTGAAAAACTCATTATGCTATAACCCCCTTTCCGAACCTATCAACTCAACAGCCCAACGGCCGAACTAACAGTCAAATCAGCAGCTAGATACATGCTCCATCATCGTCAGACTATCCCCCAGCAAGATTACCTTGGCCCAGTATTAGAACACTCTAAGTAGCGGAGCCAGCCTTGTCAAGCTCCCTCAGTGTGCGTTTGCACTTCCTTTTTACCGAGCTGTCAAATGCAAACACACCTCTTGTCAGTAGCTTCATCGTTAGTTGGCTTGCCTCACCTTTGATTCCCTTGCTGCCTTGTATCGCTGGCAGCCGGCAAGGAAATATTGACATCGAACGCGAGTGGGAGTATGGTCTCCCTATTCCAACTGGCCAGGACTTCAGAATAGTTGAGGAGGGAGATAAGATGCGTATCGTGGTTTTGGGAGGAGCCGGGGATATGGGCTCGGCCATAGTTAGGGACCTGGTCCAAAGCGATGTTTCCGAGGTAATTATCGCTGATTTCAATCAGGAAAAGGCAAATTCAATTTGCTCCGAGTTGAAGGGCAAGAAGACAAAGCTCTCAGCACAATTTGTAGATGCCAATGACCACGCCTCCCTGGTGCAAGCGATAAGAGGCGCCGATGCGGTGGCCAGTGCTATTGGCCCGTTTTATGAATTTGGCCCCAAAACGGTAAAAGCGGCCATAGAAGCCGGTGTTTCCTATGTAGACATCGATGATGATTACGATGCCACCAAGGCAACCCTGGAAATGGACGATGAAGCCAAGAAAGCAGGGGTAGTGGTGATAGTCGGTTTGGGTTGGACTCCGGGGATAACTAATGTCTGTGCCAGATATGGCGCTTCAAAGCTGGAGCAGGTAGATGAAATCGATATCGCATGGGCGGGCACCGCCGCTGATTCGTCAGGCCATGCTGTCTTATATCATGTGTGGCACGCCTTGTCTGGCATGGTGCCTATGTATCTAGACGGAGAGTGGAGGGATGTACCTGCGGGTTCGGAAGGGAAGATGTACGATTTCCCCCAACCCGTGGGAGGGGTTCAATGTTTCTACTGCGGACATCCAGAGCCAGTGACCATGCCCCGTTTCTTAAAGGGGCTCAAATCTGTTACCATAAGAGGGACTTTCTATCCAGAACTTCTCTCTGAGGCTGTAGCTGCCATTACTCAGCTTGGCCTCACCTCCACCGAGCCCATAATGGTGGGAGCGGTTTCCATAAGCCCCCGGGATTTCATCACTGCCTATGCTGAATCTATTGAAGACATCTTCAGAATCGGGGTGGAACCCAGCTCGGGAACGTGGGTCGAGGTGAGGGGGCACAAAGGAGGCAACCCAACGCAGTATACCTACAGGGCGGCTGACAGGATGTACAAGCAGACCGGGATACCGGCTTCCGTCGGAGCGCAGATGCTTGCTAGAGGCGATATCAAGACCAAGGGAGTACTGGCCCCGGAGGCGTGTATCGAGCCTGAGCCTTTCTTTGCCGAGCTGGCTAAAAGAAACATAGCAATCTATGAGACAGAACAGACAACCGTTAAGTTATGACAATACAGATCTCGATCCACTCTCTGGTTTTCCC
>DAOUVR010000178.1 GCA_030667555.1 Dehalococcoidia bacterium | reverse complement strand
CATCCAATGCTGTAATAGTCTGGTCTCTTATCTGTTCAGCAGTTACACCAGATACAGGAGTCTGTGTCGGAGTAGGAGTCTCGACTGGCCCTTCGGTGGTACCACAGGCGAAGGCCGCTACCAGCAGGATGCTTAAAGCGATAAGTGCAATAAATCTCCGAATTTCCATTTCCCGTCTCCTAAAGTGAAATATAGCAGGTTGGCATGGCAGTGTCAAAAGAATTTGTTTGTCCCGAGTACAGTTAGCGAGAAGCCTCTAGCTCTAAAGAGCCTATGCCAGATAGATTCTTCTCATTCCCTTGAGGACCAATGTAGGCAACGGCTCGACAAGGCGAAGAACCCAGACTGCGGCATAGGCTACAAGGATGCCGATGGCTGCCCCCCCAATTATGTCCAGAGGGTAATGTATTCCGCAGTAGACCATGGTGAAGGACCATACGATGGCGAGGAGGAAGAGCAAAGCGCCCGCTTTACGATTGCCGAACCAGGCCCCCGTGGCGAAGGCGAAGGCGGCAGCCGTGGAGTTCGAGGGGAAAGAGGGATCGGTGCAGGCGTAAAAGAGGAGGTTGACGGTATCGGGGTGAGCCTCAAATGGTCTGAGACGGTCTAACCCCAGGTTCATGAGCTTTACCACAGCAGCAGCGAAACCAACACCCGCGGCAGTACAGAAGACTGTCCTCTGGTTTCTCTCCCTGGCCTGGGCATCTTTTCCCAGAAACCAAAGGGCGAAAAGGACCATTGACATGAGCAGGGGGATGAAATAGTCTCCCACCAAGATGGTCATAAATTCATCAAACCCCGCAGATTTCCTCGCCAGCCCGTTTATGAGGAAGAACAACCTCTCATCAAGCTCAATAAGCCAGGTCATCTACTTTTTCCCCTGAAGCCTCTTTTAACAGCCTGAAGGTAGGTCATCCTTTTCAGGGCATCAAGTCCCTCCTCTTCTCCTGTGTCCGAACGACCCCATCGGGCGTTGAGTGCTGATGACACAGCAAAAGTGAACAGGCTGGCGATGGCGATGCCGGCGAGGGTGTAGATAAACTGCTGTGATCCTCCAAGCCCTCCTGCGTAGTCCGGGATATCGCGTGGCTCGCTGAAGAACAGCCAGTATCCAGCGCCGATAATTACCACGGCGAAGATATACCCCGGATACCTTCTTCTAAAGAAAAGGGAAAGCCCGCCAAGCCTGCGCCATGCTGCTGCTAACTGCACCACGCCGAGGGAGACCATGAATACAAGCAGGAGGTAGTCAGCTCCGAAGGTTTCCCATCTCAGCCATGTCATCTGCCTACGCCTTGGTCTGCTTGTATGTTGGGGTGCACCAGTGGAGGTATTTCTGATTCTTGCCCAGTATCACATCAAAGTATAGGTCCTGCAGCATCATGCTTATCTCGCCCACCTGACCCGTGCCTACCTTGCGGTAGCTGATCTCAGTGACGGGAGTTACATGAGCTGCTGTGCCGGTTAGGAAGCATTCATCGGCGGTATAAAGCTCGCTGTGGTCGATGGACCTCTCAGTGGTCTCGATGCCCAGCTCCTGTTGCGCCAGCATGATCACTGTATCCCGGGTGATCCCCACTAGGATATTGTCTGAACTCGGTGGGGTGACAAGCTGGCCATCGATTACGAGAAAAATGTTCTCTCCGCTTCCCTCGGAGACATGCCCATCATGGGTGAGAAGTATGGCCTCATCAAAGCCATTCTCAAAGGCCTCCGTCTTGGCAAGGGCGCTATTCACATAAAGCCCGGTTATCTTGGCGCGGGGGGGGATCATGGTATCGTCGACGCGACGCCAGGAGGAGACGCAGCATCGTGCTCCCTTGGTTACATCGAGGTAAGCGCCAAAAGGGGTGGCGAAGAGAAAGAAGCCATCATCCAGATTGTGAAGCCTTACCCCCACCTCTTCAGAGCTTTTGTAAGCCAGGGGGCGGATATAAATGTCCTCCCGATAGCCGCACATTGCTGCCAGTTCCACTGTAAGCTGGCATAGCTCATCGACGCTGTAGGGAATTTCGATCTTGAGCACGCGGCAGCTCTTGAGCAGCCTTTGGTAATGGTCTGAGAGGCGAAAGATGTACATCTGCTCCTGCTCAGCGTTCCAGTTACAGCGAATCCCCTCAAAGCAGGCGGTGCCATAGTGGAGGGCATGGGTCATTATCCCGATCTTGGCCTCGGAGAGGGGCATGAACTTTCCATTGAAAAAGGCATATTGAGGCATGTGACTCTCCTTCTATACATAGGAATAGTGGCAATTATAAACCAGCATGGCTTGAAAAGACAACCTGCAATATTGACAGAGGGCTATTTTACAGGTTATAGGTAGTTTGCCAATTGGCAGGAGGTGGAGCTATGAGCAAGTGGCTTGACAGGTATAAAGCAACTATCGTCATCATACTGGTCATAATCATCATCGCTGGTGGTGCGGTGCTTCTCTACAAGAATCCCTGGGACAAAGGTCCTTTGGAGATCGTTCTCTCTGAGCCATCCTGCCAGGTCACTGTTTGTGTTATTGGTGAGGTGGAAAGCACGGGTATTTATGTCCTTGATGATTGCAGTCTTTGCATCCAGGATGCGGTTGATGCGGTGGGTGGATTTACCAGCTATGCCGACCAGGATGCCTTAAACCTCGCTGCGCCTCTAAACAATGGAGACCTGATACATGTCCCACCTCTCGGCGATGTCCCGCAAAGGGT
>DAOUVR010000102.1 GCA_030667555.1 Dehalococcoidia bacterium | reverse complement strand
CACTTTAGAAACTGGTACGACCAAATCCTGGAAATAAAGGGAGAGGACAACATAGAGGTAGAGGAGATCGACTCCCATGGCTTTCAGTGCTATGAGGAGGGCGGTGAGACACTCTACCGAATCTGGGTCAAAGAGACTAGTACAGAGGGAATAGAGTAACTATCCCAAGAGTTTGTATATGTAGTTGCCTGATTCATCAGGCACGCTGCCCAATCCTTCAAAGATCGAAGACCCTTCAAAGAAGGGTGGGCAACTACAAAAACTGGTGGCCATGAGGCTCCAGATATCCTCTGAGTAAAAAGTAATAAAACAGACAGCCCGGAAATCAACAAAGTGAGGTAAGAACAATGTGCTTGAGTACAGTCTATCTTGAAAAAGGTGATCAAAAGGAAATGATAATGGAGGAGGTAGCTGAAGTCGAAGCCGAAGACAATGGATTTCGGTTAATTAGCTTGATGGGAGAGGAGAAATTCCTCAAAGGCAGGGTAAAACGTATCGATTTTATAACCGAGCATTCACTGGTAATTGAAAGCTAAGAGGGAAGGTGGCAATGGAACCTGGAGGGCTGGAACGGCGGCCGGAGATACTGTACGGAACACCCGGCACCGCCATTTACCGGGACAACAGGCTTTTTCTCTGGATCCCTGACGATTTTGGCTCTTTGACCAAGAACCTCCCACCGAAAGAGCTTGAAGCGCTACAGAAGGAGCTTAAAAGATATCTTGAACCGCACGGTGCTGACGCAGAAGATGCGTAGATAACCCAGCACTAGGCCAGCAAGCTGCCCAGGTTTCCTTGTTGGCTCAGTATCTGTTCCGCCTCTCCAATGATGGTATCGATAAGCTCCTTGACGCTCACCACGCTGTCGATAACCCCAACTGCGAGCGAGCCTCCGGTTACCCTCACCGCCACCTCGGGGTCGTCATCCCGAAAGTCGCTCTGCCAGTCTCTCGGAACGTCTGGAGACTCCTTGATGAGAACCCTTTCCAGACGCATAAGCCACTCCCCCGTAACTGCCTCGCCCTTTTCCTTCATCACCTTTTCATACTCCTCGGCCTTTGGAGGCGCCAGAGCGCGGTCGCGGTATTTGGGGTCCCAGGATTGGGCATCCACCATCGCCTGCTTGTAGCGCTCGGAGATGGGGCACTCCCTGGTAGCCATGAAGCGTGTGCCCATGTAGATGCCTTCCGCCCCCATACCCAGGGTAGCCAGAAAACCGCGGGCATCGCCAATGCCACCGGCGGCGATAAGAGGAACCTTCATCATCCTGGCAGCGGTAGTTATGGCAATCAGGGTGGGGAGTTGGGAGATGCTCTTGAAGCCAGCGCCCTCCAGTCCTACAATGACCACCGCATCAGCCCCCTGACGCTCAGCGGCAAGGGCATGGTGTACCGTGGCCACCTTATGCACCCACTTCAGGCCAGCCTGGTGTATCCTTCGCCCGTGCTCCTCAGCACGATAGACGGCGGTGAAGATAACCGGCACCTCCTCCTCGATGGCCACCTCCCGCATCTCATCGATCTGGGGGCAAAGCCCCACCGACAGATTCACACCGAAGGGCTTGTCCGTCATGGAACGTGCCTTCCTGATGTCTTCCCTCAGTCCTTCCGGGGTGTGCAAAGCGCCGGCGGTGATGATACCAAAGCCCCCCGCATCGGAAACGGGGGCAGCAAGAGCCGATGTGCCAAAGCCGGCGAAGGCCCCTTGAATTATGGGATACTGGCTGCCCAGGATATCAGTCACTCTGTTTTTCCAGTTCATATATGCTCCTCCGCCTTGATTATCGCAGCCAGTGCACCCTCAGTCAACATGCGGTGCCGCCAGTCCAAAACGGCAGTTGTCAATTTGAATCTGGTCATTTTGGCAGGCTCAGGTTAAAATAGCCATAATTCCAATAATAACCAAACCATTCGCGAGGCAAGGGCAACTCAGCGAAAATTGCAGGGACATCCAGCCTGCGTAGCCCAGGCAGAAAGACATCGTTAAGGAGAAACATATGGAAAGCAGCATCGCAAAAGCAATGGCTCTCAAATACGAGCCAGTGGCCATAATACTCACCGACGAAAAGCCGAAACAAGCCAGGCAGTTCAAAGAGGGAAGTTTTAGCTGCGTTATGTTCATGCTGGCGGCAGCCGTCCGCGGCCAGACAGCGGTGTTCGATCGCAAGACCTTCGGGTGCCCCGGTGGAGGTACCGGCCTTGGCTTTGGAAACCAGTATAAGAACATGCCCGGGGGAGAGGAGGGCTTCAGCTACTTCCTGTCAGTGGGTAACGAGAAGTGGGAGGCAGGCATGAAGTTGATAGAGCAAATAAAGCCATTCGTGTCGGAGCAGATCTATGATGACATTGTCCATGGCGAGAGATACCTCAAAACGCCCGAGCTGGTGATGAAGTTCATCGAGTGCCTGCCTATAATCGATGTGCCCTTTGAGTACGTCGTGTTCAAGCCGCTCAGGGAGGTGGACCCAGAACAGGAGAGGCCCGAGGTAATAGTCTTCCTTGCCGATATGGACCAGCTCTCCGCCCTGGTCGCCCTGGCCAACTACGGCAGGGACGACAATGAGAACGTTATCATCCCACAAGCCGCCGGCTGCCAGTCTATCGGCATCTACCCCTTCAGGGAGGCTCAGTCGGAAAGGCCGAGGGCAATGGTGGGGCTTGTTGACATCTCCGCCAGGGTCGCCATAAAGCGCCAGCTCAAGGACGACGTTATGAGCTTCGCTGTACCCTTCGCTATGTTCCAGGAGATGGAAGCCGACGTCCCCGGAAGCTTCCTGGAGAGAAATACCTGGAGGGAGCTCACGAAGTTGAAAACATAGCGGTTGGTGTGCGCCTCAGTGCTTGCATGCCACACCCGATGCCGAAAGACTTGCCAAGTAGTGGAGCCACCTAGTGTGAAAGGCACCTTGCGTGCGGGAACCGAACGCGGGAATCTGCTAGTGGAAATGTTACGTATCGTTGCTCATCTCTTAGCCTTGGTTTGTTTCAACCGCCAATAGATGACATCTCAGTTTACAGTATTCCTCAAATCCAATCAGGCGATACAAGTTATAACCCATCGACGACGAACGCAAGATACCGATACAGTAACCCATATCACGAGCCTCGCGCAAGGGCTCCAGAGTCAGCGCTACCCCGATCCCTTGGCCGCGTTCGTACGGAACTGTTGCAACATAATGGATGCCGGCCACACCTGCGCCCAAGAACAGCGACGAACAGGCAACGGGCTCTCCCTTCAGCCGACCGACGTAGTGTCGCCACGGCAGATGTTGACCGAAGCCCAGACCAGCATAGAGGTTGAAGAAAGTGTTGGCCACAAAACCAGGAAAATTGAAGCCGACGGTAAATGGATGAAGCCATTCCTTGAGTGTTTCGATACTGCCGACGCGCTCGATTGTCAGGTAAGATGGTATAGGCAGTTCTTCGTTCAAAGCCCGCAAATCAATTGCCATACCAGGGAAATCTCCTGCCTTAGTCAAACCGTGTTTTTCCAGATGCCTCCCCAGATCGGCCGGACGCGTTGCTGGCCCAGTCCACCACATCATTGGCACATTCCGTAACTTGAAGTAGTTCAACGTTTTATCTATTTCTGCATCTATGTCACCTGGCGTAAGTTGCGCACGAAAGACGACATGAAATATTGGATGCGGAATATTGGTGACAAGCCACATCATGTCTAGGTTGTCGTGTAGCTCTGATTGTGGCAACCGGCAGAAGTATGCCACCGCTTCCCATTGGTTGGCTTCGATGGCAGCAACCAGCGCTGACTTTGAGAAGTCTTTATAGATCTCGCTCATTTGCTTGCTTGTCTTTCTTATTAGTCAGGCGGATTTCACATAAGAGATATAGATGGCCTGAGAGTTCACCTACCTGGCTACTCCGAGACAAAGAATAGCATCTTGTTTAGTGAGCGTAAAGAGTATCAGGTTCTTTGGTCGCCCTCCGCCAGGATTGTAGAAACTGCACAAACCGCTAAGACGTGACCTCATTGACCCTAATGGGAGACCCTAGTGACTTCGGCGCCTCATCTTATGATTTGCCAGCCTTCCAGGTACATTTGTCCCACACGGAGATATTGGACAGCAACAACCTGCTCTTACATTATTGGTGAAACGCATTCCGATGTAAGGAAAGTGACTATTTACATCGGCGAGAGGATGGCATATTATAGCAAACCTATCTGACTGAATTGTTCCTGGCTTGCAAGCGCAAATGCGCCAACCCTATAGGGACCGTAGCGAGACATAAGTCGCATACAGAATATTCACTAAGGGCATATAATCACTCTGAACCAGTACGGCAAAGCCGGCGAGTCGAGAGGTGCACGGAGGCAATGCAAATGGCTGAGATAAAGATAGATTGCACCGGTGAAACATGTCCGGTTCCTCTGGTTGAGACGCGCAAGGCGTTAAGGAAAGCACAACCGGGCGACATAGTCGAGGTAGTTGGAACCCACCCCGCTTCCAAGAAAGAGATACCAATGGCCGTTGCGGCTCTCGGGCTGGAACTGCTGGACGTCCAAGAGGAAGCAGGGGTGTGGAGAATAAGGATACGGCGGTAGAGGAGGGAGACACCATGGCTGACAAGGCTACAATAATAGTTCACAGCGGTGATATGGACAAGATATACAGTGCGCTTATCATAGCCAACGGGGCGCTTGCAATGGGGATGGAAGTGTCACTGTTCTTCACCTTCTGGGGACTCCAGCGTCTCAAGAAAGGCGGGCTGGAAAAAGGGCCTCTCTCAAAAATGCATATGCTGGGGCTCGGCAAGTGGATGGTGAAGCGCAAGATGAAGAAAGTCGGCGTGGCCTCCCTGGAGAAGCTCCTGCAGGACTTCAATGAACTGGGAGGCAAGATCCTCGCCTGTGACATGACAATGGAGATAATGGGGATAAGAAAAGAAGACCTCCGCGACGACTTGATATCGGATTACTGCGCCGTCGGCACCTACGT
>DAOUVR010000138.1 GCA_030667555.1 Dehalococcoidia bacterium | reverse complement strand
GATTGAGGTTCCTCACTTCGCTCACAATCACAAAGGGCGTCATATCAACCGCAACAAATAGCAGACACCATGGGCAAGAGGCGGTGTGTGGCACTACTGCATTGGACGAGCGCAAAGCTTGCATTCTCCTACCTACGATAGTAGAATATTCCCATAATATTTATGTGAATTTCTATTCGGAGGGTTGGGATGGATAAAGGGACCTGGACGGTAAAAACAGGGCTTGCCCAGATGCTCAAGGGTGGCGTCATCATGGATGTGGTCACTCCGGAGCATGCAAAGATAGCTGAGGAGGCCGGGGCCTGCGCAGTGATGGCTCTGGAGCGAGTACCTGCGGATATAAGGGCGGCGGGAGGGGTTGTCCGCATGGCAGACCCCAATGTGATCTTAGCAATCATGGAGACGGTCTCAATCCCGGTGATGGCCAAATGCCGTATCGGGCACTTCGTGGAAGCTCAAGTGCTGGAGGCCCTCGGGGTGGACTTCATAGATGAGTCCGAGGTGCTCACTCCCGCCGATGAAACACATCATATTTGGAAGCACGACTTTAAGGCTCCATTCGTCTGTGGTTGTCGCGATCTGGGCGAGGCACTACGGAGGATCAGTGAGGGAGCAGCGATGATCAGGACCAAAGGAGAGGCAGGCACGGGGAATATCGTAGAAGCGGTGCGGCACATGAGGGCGGTCATGGACGAGATCCGTAAGATAGGAAGCATGACAACCGATGAGCTAGTTGCCGAAGCTAAAGAGCTGGGCGCTCCTCTGGAGTTGGTGATGGATATACACAAGACGGGGAGATTGCCTGTGGTAAATTATGCCGCCGGTGGGGTTGCTACCCCGGCGGACGCAGCACTGATGATGCAATTGGGAGCTGAAGGGGTCTTTGTGGGTTCGGGGATCTTTAAGTCCAGCGACCCGGAGGCAATAGCCAGAGCTATCGTCAAAACCACCACCCATTATCGCGACCCGCAGGTCATCGCCGAGGTCTCCAAAGGCCTTGGTGCAGCCATGCCTGGTCTAGACATCAAGACCATTCCCACGGATGAGCTTCTCGCTCCTAGAGGGTGGTAGGATGAAAAAGATCGGCGTCCTGGCCCTGCAGGGTGCCTTTGTGGAACACATCGCCCTCTTAAACCACCTTAAGGTGGAGGCTGTTCCCATTCGTTTGCCTCAAGAGCTTAGGGGCCTGGATGGGCTAATAATACCCGGTGGTGAGAGTACCACCATCGCCCGCTTAATGAAGGAATATGATTTGATGGCGCCAGTAAGAGAGTTGGCGCTAGACGGCTTCCCCATAATGGGCACCTGCGCTGGCATGGTCCTCTTGGCCAAAAATGTTTCGGGCATAAATTCGGAGACCCTTGAGGCTATGGACATAGGTGTGAAGCGCAACGCCTTTGGCCGGCAGGTGGACAGCTTTGAGACCGACCTTGAGATACCGGCCATAGGTGAGCCACACTTTCATGCTGTATTCATTCGAGCGCCGCATATTGAGC
Source organism: Dehalococcoidia bacterium (assembly GCA_030667555.1). Taxonomy (GTDB): domain Bacteria; phylum Chloroflexota; class Dehalococcoidia; order E44-bin15; family E44-bin15; genus DAOUVR01. Next base: position 2,127 of record DAOUVR010000138.1, on the reverse strand, counting down.
AGGCCGGCGACGGTGTGGAGGTACTGGCCCAGCTGCCCAATGGTGTTGGGGTGGCTGCAAGGCAAGGGAAAATGGTGGCTTTAGCCTTCCATCCCGAATTGACCAGTGACCTCAGGCTCCATGCCTACTTCATGAGCATCGTCCACGGTGAGAGGTGAACGCCAGGAAATGATTCGGACGCTTTATCCCATCGACCTGCCACCGCTATTCTTCTCTTCTAGAAGAATGCCTCTGAACCAGGCCCTAACCGGTGATAGCGTTAGCAAAAGAAGCCCCACGTCACCAGAGGCTCTTGTTCAGCATTGGCTCCCCTTGAGGATGAGACGGCATACCTGGGTCTATGTTGAGCGAGGTCGCATTCAGGGTCTGGTCTCCACCAGGAGCGGTTATGGTTCAACCGCCTGGCACGTAGATTATCTTCAAGTTGATGAGGAGCGCTGCCTCCCTCTCCTGGATAAGGTGAGCGCTGACGCCGCCAAGCAAGGGATAAGAAAGCTTTTCCTTCACCTCCCCTCAAATAGCCCGCTCATCGACGAAGCAAGGCGTTCTGGCTTCACCTCCTATAAAACCGGTTACCTCTACCGTTATAGCGGAAAAGGAACACAAAGGTTCCCCATGACGTCAGCCCAGTACCGCGTCCGCTCCATATCCAGAAACGATGATTATAGGCTCTTTGACTTATACAACGCCGCTGTCCCAGCCCCTGTACGCATCGCTGAAGGTATGACGCTGAAGGAATGGCAGGAAACAAGGGAGCGGTCGTTTTGGCCGGAGCAGCACCAGGAATTCGTCCTGGCGGAGGATAGCCACCTGACAGGATGGCTGGGAGTTAAGGCCACTAAAGGGATCGGCTGCTTTAATATTATGTGTCATCAATTGGACGACGATGGACTTGAATGGTTAGTGAACTACGCTCTCATATGCCTCGATGGCAAGTCCCCCATCTTCTGCGTCGCCTTTGCTTTTCAAGGGACTTTATTGAGGCTCTTGGGAAAGCTGGGTTTTGAGAAGACAATAGAATGTTCCACCCTGGTAAAGGAGATTGCCATTAAGGTGAGTCAACCACATTTCATGCCCATACGGGCATAGGGGAAGGCTATGTTCAAGAGAATTACTACCGATTTAGATGCCTTGTTGAACAGGTTGCCACCCTACATCTCTCAGCCGATTCAAGAAAGGCAGGATCGTACCGAGCTTCTCGAGGTGGTCATGGACCTGGGACGCCCCCCTGAGGCTCGCTATCCCAACCGAGAGATAGTGCTAAGCGACAAGGAGGTCACTGAGGAGGATATTGAGTACGTTGCTTCCCGCATCGCTCCCTTTGGCGACGATAACCGAGCGGGTATCGAACGCACCCTTCATCGAATCTCAGCGATAAGAAACCGTAAGGGGCGCATTGTTGGCCTCACCTGCCGCGTTGGCAGAGCGGTCTTTGGCACTATAAACATTATTCAGGATCTTGTTGAATCAGGTAAGAGCATCCTGCTTCTAGGCGGACCCGGCGTCGGCAAGACCACTATGCTTCGAGAGGTGGCTCGTGTCCTTGCCGACGACCTGAAGAAGCGCGTTGTGATTGTCGACACCTCCAATGAGATCGCCGGTGACGGCGATATCCCCCATCCTGCCATCGGGCATGCCCGCAGGATGCAGGTGGTCACCCCTCAGCTTCAGCATGCCGTAATGATCGAGGCGGTGGAAAACCACATGCCCGAGGTCATTGTGATCGATGAGATCGGTACCGAGCTCGAGGCTCAGGCAGCACGTACCATCGCCGAGCGTGGGGTGCAGCTTGTGGCCACCGCTCATGGAAACACGCTGGACAACCTGATCATGAATCCGACCCTGTGTGACCTTATCGGTGGGATTCAGTCTGTTACTCTGGGCGATGAGGAGGCAAAAAGACGCGGCACTCAGAAATCCATCCTGGAGCGAAAGGCGCCCCCTACCTTCGACATCGTGGTCGAGATTCAAGACTGGTATCATGTGGCAATTCACTCTGCTGTCACCGCAGTGATTGATGCCATGCTCCGGGGGCGCTCCATCCCTCCGGAGGTGCGGTGGCTGGACGAGACCGCTGAGGTAAGGAGGGAACAGGCAGCGCCTCGGGAGGACGCGATAGCAGAAAAG
>DAOUVR010000129.1 GCA_030667555.1 Dehalococcoidia bacterium | reverse complement strand
TGATTTATGAATTCCCTTATCGCCTCCATAGAAGCCCGCCTTGATACAGCTTCTATATCTGAGCCAACCAGACCTTCTGTTGCCCTGGCCAGAGTCTCAAGATCGACATCATCAGCCAGGGGTTTGCCTTTGGTATGTACCTTGAATATCTCAAGCCGTGTTTTCTCATCAGGGATAGGTAGTTCAATTTGAAGGTCGAATCTACCGGCTCTAAGTAAAGCTGAGTCGATAATATCCGGCCTATTAGTAGCGGCAAGAACCACTACTCCCTTTAATTCCTCTATTCCATCCATCTCGGTCAGAAACTGGCTTACCACCCGCTCGGTAACATGCGAGTCTGCGCTTGCTCCTCTAATCGGCGCTATGGCGTCAATCTCGTCGAAAAAGACGATGCACGGGCTTGCCTGCTTGGCCTTCTTGAATACCTCCCTGATACCCTTTTCTGAATCTCCCACCCACTTGGATAGCAGGGCTGGACCCTTGATCGAGATGAAGTTCACCTCGCTCTCATTGGCCACCGCCTTAGCCAGCAGGGTCTTTCCTGTGCCTGGGGCTCCGGTAAGCAGGATTCCTTTAGCCGGGTTGGTATTGGCATGCTTAAAGATATCGGCATGCCTGAGTGGCCACTCGATAGTCTCGGTGAGCACTCGTTTCGCCTCCTCAAGGCCACCGACATCGCTCCACTTGACATCGGGAATCTCGGTAAAAATCTCCCTGATGGCTGAAGGCTCCACCTCCTTCAATGCCTCCATGAAGTCATCCATGGTAACTTCCAGTTCCAGGAGCAATTCGTAGGGAATATAGTCGGCCTCAAACTCAATCTTGGGCATGATCTTCCTTAAGGTTATCATCGCTGCTTCTCGGGACAGCGCCTCCAAATCAGCCCCAACAAAGCCATGTGTTATTTCTGCCAGCCTCTCCAGGTTAACATCGGAGGCTACGGGCATTCCCCTAGTATGGATTTGGAGTATCTCCAGCCTCCCATTTTTATCTGGAATGCTGATTGAAATCTCGCGGTCAAACCTGCCCGGTCTCCGAAGTGCTGAGTCAAGCACGTTGGGTATATTGGTAGCCCCAATAACGATTACCTGCCCTCGCGATTTCAGCCCGTCAAGCAGCGCCAGAAGCTGGGCGACAACCCTTCTCTCCACCTGCTGGTCACCCCTGACCTCCTCCCTTTTGGAGGCTATGGCATCGATCTCGTCGAGGAAGATTATCGCCGGAATATTCTGGCTTGCCTTTTCGAAGAGAGCCCTCAGGTGAGCCTCGCTCTCGCCATAGAATTTGTGGATAACCTCCGGCCCGCTGATATGTATGAAATAGGCATCGGTCTCACTGGCTACTGCCCTGGCGATTAAAGTCTTGCCACACCCCGGCGGGCCGTGCAGTAATACCCCTTTGGGGGCCTCTATCCCCAACCTGTCAAAGATCTCGGGGTACTTTAAGGGAAGTTCTATCATCTCCCTGATCTTCTGAGTCTCTTTGTGAAGCCCCCCGATATCTTCATAGGTAACGCCAACCCCTTCTCTCTCAGCGATCCTTTCCCCTTTCACCCTTACCGATGTTGTGGGAAGAATAACAACAACTCCCTTGGGGTTGGTATCGACTACTGAGAATTCTTGATAACGGCTGCCGAAAAGGGTAGCCCTTACCTTATCCCCGTTGGTCACTGCAAGCCCCTCGAGCAGTCTCCCAATGTACCCGGTATCTTTTTCCCGGGTAAAGCTGGCCGATGTGGTTAATGGGGCCAGGGCTATAGAAGTGGCGGCCTTATATTCAACCTTCTGAACCTGTGCCCTCTCCCCCAGACCGATCTGGGCGTTCTCCCGGACAATGCCATCTATCTGAACGATGTCTTTGCCGCGATCCTCCATATAGGCAGGCATCACCTTGGCACATGCTGCTCTTTTGCCAAGAATCTGAACAATATCACCCACCTCAGACCCCATCCTCACCATGTCTTTAGGGTCGATCCTGGCTATCCCCCGGCCTACATCCCTGGGAAGCGCCTCGGATACCCTGAGGGTTAAGCTATTGGCCTCTTCCGATGCCATTTTCTCGTTTACCTCTTTCTCAATTTTATCTCAAGAATCCCGTTCTTATAGGTTGATTCCATGGAGTCGGCATCCACTGGCGAGGGAAGCAATATCTCCTTGCTATATTTCCTTCCGTCAGCTTTAGCAGCAAGGTCGAGGATATCATCACGCACTTCAAGACGGATATCATCCTCACCGACCCCAGGGAGCTCGGCTACCACCACTAGCCCTTCCCCCTCATCGAAGACATCAACAATGGGCTCCCGAACCTCATCAACCACCGCCCCTTTCTCCGTCTCCTTGATATTGCCAAACTGCTCAATAACAGGCTTTCCACCCAGCCCCAGCTTTACGCTGAAGCCATATACTCCCTTGACCTTGTCGCCTAATCCCGTAATCTCTCCGGTCTTGGTGTATTCCTCCTTTCCCTCTTCGGTCATCTTGGAGACGAGATCAAAGAGGTTGCCGATACCCTTGAATAAGCTACCAAAACCAATCTCGACCTCTTCTCCACTTTTCCTCTTCTCATCAACCATTCCAGCACCTCCTACTTGCTCTCTCAGTTCTTCCAGCCTGAGATTCATAATTGGCAACGGTTTGGTTAAGCCCGCCTCCCAACGTCTCACCGTTTGTAATGAGACCCCTAAAAGGTGGGCAAACCTCTCCTGTGACAAACCAAACTCCGAGCGCAATGCCTTGATACGCTTATCTTCCATGCCAAATAGTATAACATATGATTAAACACTTGTCAATACATCTGATGATTTTACGTTTGATTTTAAAAATTCTTAGGTGGGGTACGCCCCTGTATTCTCGAAGCAGGTGCTCACATAATTCTGTCTCATCAACGCCAAAGTCACTTCCTTAAGTCGCTCTTGCACCGGTAACCACCTCTTCCTCTGCGTATAATTCCTTGACCACTTCTTGTAGCTCTTGAGTCTTGAATTTAATCGTTTCGCTATCTCCAGTGGCCAGAGCAGCCTTTACCTCCAGGACCATTGCCTCCAGTTTCTCCATTTCAGCTCCATCTAACTTGTCCCCCGCCCGCTGGGCTATCTTCTCGGCAGCATAGAGCATATTGTCGGCCTTAATACCTGTCTCCACCTCGTCACATCGCCTCTTGTCCTCCTCGGCATAAACCTTGGCCTCCTCGACCATCCGCTCTATTTCCTCTGACGATAGCCTGGAGGACTGTACCCTCAGTCCCGCCTCATTCTCGGTATAAAGGTCTGTGGCGAAGACCTGGAGGATGCCGTTCACATCGATATTGAAGGTCACTTCGATTCGTGGCACTCCTCGCGGGGCAGGGGGGATGTCGGTGAGCTGAAATCTACCCAGGCTCATATTGTAGCTGGCCATCTCCCTTTCCCCCTGAAGCACGTGAATATCCACCTCGATCTGATTATCGAAAGCGGTGGAAAATATCTGTCCCGAGGATGTGGGGATCTTGGCATTCCTCTCGATGACTTTGGCAAAAATACCACCCCTGGTCTCAATGCCCAGAGAAAGGGGGGTACCATCCAGCAATGTCACCCTTTCCAGTTCACCGCTTAACACCCCGGCTTGAATGGCGGCACCGATAGCCACCACTTCATCAGGGTCGATGTCTCTATAAGATTCCTTTCCTAGAAGCTCTCTACATAGCCGTTGTACCGCCAGCATTCGGGTGGCTCCGCCTACCAGAATCACCCTATCGATATTTTCAGGCCTGAGCTTGGCATCGGCCAAAGCCTGCTTGGTAGGCCCGACCATCTTCTGGAGCAAATCGCAACTCAGCTCCTCGAATCTCTCTCTGGTCAAGGTCATGTTCAGGTTCTTGGATCCCGGGCCATCACAGAAGATAGAGGGCAATCGGATAGGGGCAGCATGGCTGTTTGACAGTTCGACCTTGGCTTTCTCCGCCG
>DAOUVR010000036.1 GCA_030667555.1 Dehalococcoidia bacterium | reverse complement strand
GCGATGCAGGCTCGGGGCTGGACTGGTGGGCCAAATATAGCCTTCGACCTCCCCACCCAGTGCGGCTATGATTCGGATGACCCTATGGCGCGAGGTGAGGTAGGCAAAGTTGGGGTGGCGGTAGATACCCTACGCGACTTTGAGGTCATTTTTGAGGCATTCACCGGCGACAGGGAGCTGGACAAGACTGCCTCCAATTTCACCATAAATGCCCCAGCTAACATCATCCTGGCGATGTATTTCGTTCTGGCGGAGAAGCGTGGCGTCCCACTGGAGAAGCTGGTTGCTACCCCGCAGAATGACATTCTGAAGGAGATTGTAGCACGGGGCACGTATATCTTTCCCATAAGGCCCTCGATGCGGATGACCCGTGACAGTATCGTTTTTTGCGCTGAACATACGCCCCTGCTAAACCCCATCAGCATTTGTGGGTATCATATGCGGGAGGCAGGTGCGACCGCTGCACAGGCACTGGCTTTCAACCTTTCGAATGTGATTGCGTATTTCCAGTTGGGCGTTGACGCTGGGCTGGATGTGGATAAGTTTGCGCGTCAGATGACGTTCTTGACGCTTGGCGGTGGCATGGACTTATATAACGAGATAGCGGTGCGGAGAGCAGAGCGACGCATGTATGCTCAGATAATGAGGGAGAGGTTCGGGGCAAAGAATCCCCGAAGCTGGATAGTACCCCAGTGGGGGACTGTACTTCCGGCCTCGGCTGAAACGGCACAGCGCCCATTGAACAACTTGACACGCGTCGTTATTGGGGCAATGGCCTCTGCCATGGCGGGGTATGCTCCTGCCCCCTATCCCCCATATGATGAAGCGCTGGGATTGGGATGGAGCCTGGAGGCTCAGCAACTGTCCGAAGATGCCATGAGGATCTTGATCTGTGAGGCTGGGATATGTGACGTGCTCGACCCGTTTGCTGGCTCCTACTTCATGGAGTCGCTCACCGATCGGATTGAGGAGGAAGCGTGGGAGATCATCAGCAAGATCGATGAAATGGGTGGTGCTGTGGCTGCCATTGAGAAAGGATACTATCAGCGTGAGATCGCCAGGAGTGCCTACGAGTTTCAGAAGGGAATTGAGACCGGGCTAAATGTCGTAGTCGGGGTCAACGCCTTCTTGGGTGAGAATGAGCTTGAGGTGATGACAAGCAGGCTGGTGGCACATCCCTACGATCCCAAGAAGAGGGAAGAGGCGGAGCAGAGGCAGTTGGAGAATCTGGCCAAGGTGAAGCAGGAAAGGGACAATGAGGCGGTGAAAGCCAGCCTGGAGCGGCTGAAGGAAGCTGCCAAGGATGAGAGTGTGAACCTCATTCCTCCCCTTATGGAGTGTGTCAGGCTCTATACTTCGGTGGGGGAGATGTGTGGGACACTGAAGGAGGTATTCGGGGAGTACAGAGCATATGGTGCTGTTTAGGCGCTAGGACACGGACGAGCATTGAGGAGTCGGCCTGTGTCGCCTCCTCGTTTTTGGGGTTTTGTCTCACCTGCGCCATGCAATCTTGCCACCGGCGATGGTCATTTCTACTTGAGTCTCTAAATTATATTGTATCCTTTAGAGTAACGGCATATTATTGACTTTGCTGTGTTGGAATGTTAGCATTATTTATCTCATACGTGCCTAATTTGGATTCAGTGGCAATTCAGGAGAAGGAGGGTAAGGATGGATAAGGATAATCTGGCGGAAATAGAGAAGAGGAAGCAAAATTGGGAGGAGGTAACGCTGCAGAAAACGCTGTGGCGCTACCGGCTGCAACAGAGCCCCACTAGATTCTACACTCCCTTGGATGTTAAAGATCATGATTTTCTGGAGAAGGTGGGCTTCCCTGGGGAATATCCCTACACTGCTGGAACATACCCCAGCACGGTTTTTCCCCTTATGCGTCTGCGGGCGAGGGGTGCAGCGCAAGCAGTGGATGTAAGAAGGGCGGGGATGTATTCCGGATATGGAACGTCGGAAGATTGCCGGGATTTCTATAAATCTATGCAGGCTCGCGGCTGGGGTGGTGGGCCAAATATTGCCTTTGATCTTCCTACCCAGTGCGGCTATGATTCCGATGATGCTATGGCCCGGGGTGAGGTTGGCAGGGTTGGCGTGGCGATAGATACCCTGCGTGACTTCGAGGTAGTCTACGAAGCCTTCACCGGTGACAGGGACCTGGATAAGACTGCCTCCAACTTCACCATAAATCCAACCACCAACATCACGCTGGCGATGTATTTCGTTCTTGCGGAGAAGCGTGGGATCCCACTGGAAAAGCTGGTTGCTACCACTCAGAATGACATTCTAAAAGAGATTGTAGCCCGAGGGACGTACATCTTCCCCATCAAACCATCGATGCGGATGACCCGGGACAGCATTGTTTTTTGCGCTGAGCATACACCACAGCTAAATCCGGTCAGTATCAGTGGCTATCATATGCGAGAGGCAGGCGCTACCGCTGCACAGACGCTGGCTTTCACTCTATCGAATGCGATTGCCTATTTCCAACTTGGTGTTGATGCCGGGCTGGATGTAGATAAGTTTTCCGGTCAGATGACGTTCTTGACGCTGGGTGGCAGTATGGACTTTTACACGGAAATAGCGGTACGGAGAGCGGAGCGGCGTATGTGGGCCAAGATAATGCGGGAGAGGTTCAAGGCAAAGGAGCCCAGAAGCTGGATACAGCGGCAACCAGGGGTTCTTTTCCTCGCCAGTGTGACGACGAAACAGCGCCCGCTGAATAACTTGACCCGTGCTGTTGTGGGAGGTATGGCCTCTGCTATGGGTGGATACGCTCCTCTGGTTGCTCCTCCCTACGACGAGCCCCTGGGATTGGGCTGGAGCCTGGAGGCACAGCAACTGGCCGAGGACGCGATGAGGATCCTGATCTGTGAGGCTGGGATAAGTGATGTTGTCGATCCCTTTGCTGGCTCCTACTTCATGGAATCGCTTACAGACAAGATCGAGGAGGAGGCGTGGGAGATCATCAATAAGATCGATGAAATGGGTGGTGCGGTAGCTGCCATCGAGAATGGGTTTATACAGCGGGAGATCTCCAGGAGTGCCTACGAGTTCCAGAAGGGGATTGAGACTGGGATGAATGTCGTAGTCGGGGTGAATGCCTTCTTAGGTGAGAACGAGCTGGAGGTAGAGACAAGCAGGCTGGTGGCTCACCCCTATGATCCAAAGAAGAGGGATGAGGCGGAGCAGAGGCAGTTGGATAATCTGGCTAAGGTGAAGCAGGAAAGGGACAGTGAGGCGGTGAAAGCCAGCCTAAAGCGATTGAAGGAAGCTGCTGAGGATGAGAGTGTAAATCTCATTCCTCCTCTTATGGAGTGTGTCAAGCTCTATGCTTCGGAAGGGGAGATGGTCGATACTCTCAAGGAGGTCTTCGGGGAGTACAAAGCCTACGGTACTGTCTAGGCTCTATTACACGGATGAGCACTGAGGAGGCGGCCTGTGTCGCCTCCTCTTTTTTGGGGTTTCCCTCACCTGCACCATGCAATCCTGCCACCGGTGATGGTCATTTCGACCTGGATGTCCTTTATATCCTCAGGTAGCACATGCGTAGGGTCGGCGCTCAGAAGGGCGAGATCGGCTAGCTTGCCAATAGATAAGGAGCCTTTAACCCCTTCATCAAAGGAAGCGTAAGCGGCGTTTTGGGTGTACATCTGTAGGGCTTCGAGAGGCGAGATCCGCTCCTCAGGAATAATCTCATCGCCGCTATCTGCTTTTCTGGTGACTGCTCCGTAGATGCCTATAAGTGGGTTGATGGGTGCCACTGGGCTGTCGGAGCCAGCGGCTGGCATTAAGCCGTTCCTTTGGAAGGAACCGATGCGGTAGAGCCATCTTCGTTGCTCTTGGGGCACTGTCTTAAGGTATCGCTCCCCACTGTAGTAAATAAATGAGGGGTTGGTAACCACGATGGCGTGAATGCTCTTCAACCTATTTAACAGCGCTGGCGGGCAGATAGAGCAGTGCTCGATGCGGTGGCGATGGCATCTCACAGGTGCCTGGTTTATGGCATTCTCTATGGCCAGTGCTGCGGCCTCCACGGTGCTCTCCTCAACGGTGTGGATGGCGACCTGATAGCCAGCACGGTGTGCCTGAAGCACCTTCCTGTCAAGCTCCTCATGGCTCGGGTGAAGGGAACCCCTGGCCTCAGTAAGGATGACCTTAAGAGCTCCCAGGCGCATAGCATCGTTGCCAAAGCGGGGTGGAAAGCCACCATCCTGGAGTTCACCGAGGGCATCTATGCTCATCATCGTCGATAGCCTGGGTAGAAGAACCCCTCTTTTTTTCAAGCTTTGGAAAGTCTGCCACTCCCTGAGCCCATTGTGTACGGTAGCATCCTGAAGGGAGGTGATGCCGAAGGACAGGAATTGCTCACTGGCGAGCCTGACCCCTTTCTCGAACTCCTCCTGTGCTAGTGGTGGGACCTTCTCGTCGATATAGGAGTTCATCTCGAATAAAATCCCATTGGGCTCACCTGAATTCAGGTCTCTATCGATCATGCCCCCTGGCGGCTCGGGGGACTCCGTTGAGATGCCGATTAAGGAGAGGGCCATGCTATTGAGGACGCAAGCGTGCCTGGAGCGGTGCAACAGCTTCACCGGGTGATTGGGCGCTACCTCATCGAGGTCCCAGCGGTTAGGATGGCGCTTCTCGGCGAGGTAGAAGTCATTGTAACCCGTGGCCCTGATCCAGGAGCCATTGGGCAGCTTCTGCGCCTGTGATTGAATGCGAGCCTTAATATCAGCGATAGAGGTGACTGATGATGGCGAGCAATCGACGCTCAGGAGATTTGAGGCGAAGGCAAGGATATGGCAGTGGGCATCGTTAAACCCGGGAATGAGAGTCTTTCCCTGGCAATCGATTCTTTGCGTCTTTCGCCCTTCGAAGTCTTTTCGGGCATCGTTGCTGCCGACCCATATTATCTTCTCACCCTTGACGGCGACACACTGGGCCCTCGGTCTATCGGGATCGGGTGTTAGGACATTAGCGTTATGGAGGATAAGGTCTGCTACTGTAGTCATTGCTGAAGAGCATCCTTTCCACCTCTTTCAACTTCGCTATCCCCTTTATCTCATAGGGAAACAGGGGCAGAATACGCTGATTCTGGCGATACCTGGTAACTATCTCTGAAATGTAGCTCTGTTGCATACTGGCCTTGCTCTGTAGAAAACTTGAATCGGGCTCCGTTACTACCTGATTGATAATGATGTGATCGATATTGAGGCCATGGCTGTGAAATTCACTGAAGATACCATCAAGCTGGCGCACGGCCAAGGCCTCGGCTATAGTGACCAGGTTGAACTCGACCTCGTTCTTGAGGAAGTCGATGTCCTTACTGGAAAGCTCCTCCCATCCTTTTATCACTCGTTGGATGGAGTGTCTGCCTCGCCCGGTAGTTTTGAGCGTGGCGTAGATACGGGGTGCGGGCTTGAGGTGGGCGTTAACTATGGATGGCATGCGGAGAAGCCCCAGCGTTTGCCCTGCCGGGGCGGTATCCCATACTATCTGCTCATATCTCCCTGACTCGCTCAACTCCCTAATATAATCAACCATGAACTCATCCCTGATCCCGGGTAACATGCTGGCGACGAAGTCAATAAACACCTCATAGCCAATATCGACAAAGGAGGAAAACACCTCATAGACCTCTGCGCCAAACTTGTTATCCCACAACTCTTTGACTTCCTCAGAGCCGATTTCATTCAGGTATAGCCCTTTCGTAATCCTTGCCGGTTTCTCCTTGTTCGCGGCATTGTCAAGCTCAAAAATATCCCGCAATGACGGCGTGAGGTCGGTTGATATTATGAGAGTCTCCTTTCCCTCGGCCGCATAGTGCAGGGCGGTGGCGGCGGCACAGGTTGTCTTGCCCACCCCTCCCTTGCCGCAGAACATGATAGTGTCTTTCATTTCCATCTCCTCTTCAGGTGCACCATAAGGATTGCCATGTCAGCGGGGGTAACGCCATCGATGCGGGAGGCCTGGCCTAAGGTTGCCGGCCGGAGCTTTTTTAGCTTCTGCCGGGCCTCATAACGCAAGCCAGTTATGGCATCATAGTCAAACCTGTGGGGGACATGCTGTCCTTCAAGCCTTGTCATGCGTGCCACCTCGACTCTTTGCTTCTTGATATAGCCCTCGTATTTTACCTCGATCTCCACCTGCTCGGCGACATTGGTTTCGCGGCCGGGGGAGCCGCAACCCAGGGAAACCAGGTCTTGGTAACTTACCTCTGGCCGACGCAGGAACTCCAGGGCATTGATGCTGCGTTCTGAGTGGATAACATAGCTCTTATTCAGCCGGTCGAGCTCCTCACCAATTTTCTGTCGCCTCTCCTCTACTGCCTCCTCACGCTCCCTCTCGATGAGTCCCACTTGATAGCCACGGGGAGTGAGCCTGAGGTCGGCATTATCCTGGCGAAGCAGAAGGCGATACTCCGCCCGTGAGGTAAGCAGTCGATAGGGCTCACTTAGTTCCTTGGTTATCAGGTCGTCGATCATCACCCCGATATAGCCCTGGTCACGGTGCACCAAAAGGGGAGGTTTTCCTTTGGCCCTGAGGGCAGCATTTATCCCTGCTATAAGCCCCTGCCCTGCTGCCTCCTCGTATCCAGTGGTTCCGTTGATTTGCCCAGCGAGGAACAGGCCGGGAACCAGTTTTGTTTCCAGGGTGGCTGAAATCTGGCTTGGCGGCACATAATCATATTCGATGGCATAGCCTACCCTTACCATTTCCACCTGCTTCAGGGCTGGAATGGCATGCAGCATCTCAAGCTGCACATCCTCGGGAAGGCTGGTGTTTGCCCCCTGAACATAGACCTCGTTTGTCTCCCACCCCTCTGGCTCCAGGAAAAGGGGGTGGTGCTCTTTATGGGCAAACCTAACGATCTTGTCTTCTATGGATGGGCAATATCGAGGACCAACCCCTCTAATGAGCCCGGTGAAAAGAGGGGCGCGGTCCAGATTGCTACGTATTATCTCGTGGGTTCTTTCATTGGTATAGATCAGATAACATGGCAACTGAGGTCTCCAGGGGGAAGGAGCCAGGGGGTAGATGGGGTTTGGCGAAGGGAACCTGGAATCGCTTGCTTGCTGCCCCCAGAGGCTGAAGTAGAGTGGAATCTCGCTTCCTGGTTGGATAACGGTCTTCTCAAAATCAATGGTTCTGGCATCAATGCGAGGCGGTGTCCCTGTCTTAAGCCTTCCCAGGGTGAAACCCAGGGAGCGGAGGCTCTCAGAGAGCCTTTCCGCAGGAAACTCCCCGGCTCGCCCTGCCGAATAGCTCTTGTCCCCAACTATGACTCGACCGCAAAGCGATGTCCCGGTGGTGAGCACCACGCTCTTTCCTTGATATACGCGATCAATGTTCGTTTTCACGCAGAGGGAGTCGTCCTTCACCTCGATCTCCTCAGCAAGCGCTTGTTTTACATCGAGGTTGTGCTGGCGCTCTAAGGTGTGTTTCATGGACAGGCTGTAGAGCTTCTTGTCTGCTTGGGCGCGCAGTGCCTGAACAGCCGGTCCCTTCCCTGTGTTCAGCATCCTGATCTGGATGAAGGTGCGGTCGATGTTTTGGGCCATCTCGCCGCCCAAGGCGTCGATCTCCCGCACCAGGTGCCCTTTAGCTGGGCCGCCGATGGAGGGATTGCACGGCATGAGGGCTACATTATCCAGGTTCATGGTGAGAAGCAGGGTTCTGGTGCCCATCCTCGCCGCAGCCAGGGCTGCTTCACAGCCGGCATGTCCCGCACCAATGACAATAACATCATACATTTTTTCACCCGTGTTGCCTGTATTATTCTATCACCATTCGCTTTCGAGGTCGATTTCGTTTGTAATACTAGCAAGGGGAGGGTCTCTATGGGAGGTTAGAGATTCTTCGGGCACGGAGTTTATCCTGAGTTGTATTAGATTCTTCCCCTTCACTTTGTGAAGGGCTCCCTCAGAATGACACAAAACTACGGGATCAGAATAACAATAAAGGGCGAAAGAGGCAGGCTAGCCTTCTCGGATGTATCTCCATATCTCGGCGAAGCTCGGTCTCTTGCCATACATCAGCAAGAATGTGCGGAAAACCCTGGCAGCAAGCCATATCGCTCCCAGAATCGAGGCGATGAGTATAGCGATGCTCAATAGAAGCTCCCATGTGGGGAGCGCGCCGACGCTGAGTTTCATCACTGCTGTTATCGGGGCAGTGAAGGGGAACAAGGTGAGGACGGTGAAAATTACATGATCGGGGTTGGTTATGAACAGGCCAATCAGCATTATAGGGACAATTGCCGGCATGACAACGATCATCGTCCACTGGTTGCTCTCCCTGGAGGTGGAGCCGATGGAGCCGAGAAGGGTCCAGACGGTGCCGTAGAGAAGATAGCCGAGAATGAAGTATATGATACATGGTAGTATGATTCCGATGGGGATGCTGAGGCCGGATATTGGAGCGACAGCGGCAAGAACAATGGCGGTGAGAAGCCAGATGGCGATTTGCAACAGGCCAGCGGCACCGAGCCCCAGCACTTTTCCACTCATGAGTTGCCTCGCCGAAACCGAGGACAACAGGATTTCAATGAGCCTGTTCTCCTTCTCTTCACTAACCCCTTGAAGCAAGTAGCCTGAGGTGACGAAAAGGGACATCATGAACAGCAGTCCAAAGCCATAGGGCAGGGCAAAGGCGACAAACAGGTTCTCCGGCGGTATGCTCTCACCTGTTTCCGGATCCAGTCGAACGGACATCGG
>DAOUVR010000168.1 GCA_030667555.1 Dehalococcoidia bacterium | reverse complement strand
ACTACGGGGAGGGGGGACCCCAGGCAGCCCATCATCTCCTTGCTGAAGGAACAAGGGATTACCGTTCTGCCGGTGGTGGCCGCCGTAAGGCACGCCGTACGAATGGAAGAGGAAGGAGCTGATGCGATTATAGCGTCTGGCATGGAAGCTGGCGGGCATGTGGGAACAGTTTGTAGCTTGCCTTTAATTCCACAGGTGGTTAGCGCGGTGAAGATCCCAGTGGTTGCCGCAGGGGGAATAGGCGATGCTCGTGGATTTGTTGCTGCCCTGGCGCTAGGAGCCTGCGGGGTTCAAATGGGAACTCGTTTCTTGGCTACCCATGAAAGCGGGGCTAGCTTTGAACAGAAACGGAAGATACTGGAAGCTTCAGAAGAAGACACAGTCCCTACACCGATTTTCACCGGCAGAAATGTTCGAGTGCTCAAGAGCCCTGAGTTGGAGCAGTGGTTTCGGAGACAAAGAGAAGGGGCAACAGCCCAAGAGCTTGAAGACCTGGCCAACCAAATTAAGAGGAAACGTCGGACTAGCTCGGAGGTTAGCGTAACAGCAGGGCAGATTAGCGGGATGATTAAAGAAATCGAGAGTGCTGAGGAGGTAATCACAAGACTGATAGAGGAAGCTACGGGTATTTGCCTGAGTTTGGGCTCATTGGCGGGTGCAGAGTAGGCAATTGCGGGAAATACACTAGCTTGACATGCTTGCAATTCTGTGGTAGGCTTCATGTTGGTTGAAGGTTTGCAAATCCCACCCCGAGCGATTCCTAACGAATTCCCTGGGCCATGGATGACCAAACGGCAACCGAGTGCTTAAGAAAGGAGGTTATCCATGGACTACGAGGACAAGACTCTGGAGTGCGTAGAGTGTGGCGCCAGCTACATCTTTAGTGCGGACGAGCAGGAGCTATTCGCTAGCAGGGGCTTTACTAATGAGCCTAAGCGATGTCTTCAGTGCCGAGAATCCAGGAAGCAGCAACGTGGTGGCTATGGTGGTGGCTACAATCGGCCGAGGCAGATGTTTGACGCTGTATGCGCCTCTTGTGGCGGTGAGTGCCAGGTACCTTTCGAGCCCCGACAAGGGCGACCGGTGTACTGCAGCGACTGTTATTCTAAAATGAGGCGCTAGACTAGCACTTAAGAAGGATAATCGCAGAGAGAGGATGCCATAACAAATGGCATCCTCTCCTCTTTAGATTGCGGCAAGGTTTCGATCGACTTACAAATGCGACTTAGTTGATTTGCTGACTATATAGATGATTCTATTTAGGATTCAATTGTGCGTTATGCTCACTTGGGCTGCAATTTGGCAATATTATGTGGGTTACATGAAGAAAGCAATGACCTTGCCAAAGGCAGGTCCCACAAAGTAGACCATGAACGGCAGGAACAGTGCTGAATACTGCCTGGTCAGTCCTCGGGAGTAGTCCTTAAGGTAGTCAGCAAACGTTGTTCGCTGAAAGCGAAGGAGTTCCTCAGACTTGCTCGTGTCATACCAGTCCAGGTAATATGGCTCCTTGGTGAATTTGCGGGCTGGTGGCAATGGCAACCCAATGACTCGCAGGATGCGGCGGATCATGTCCTTGTACAGCATTCGCTGATCGGGCCCGCCGCTAATCACCAGGGTCTTCCCCTTAGCAGCGTTAAAATTCTTGACGGCATTTAGTATAGACACTGCGGTGTCATCTGGATGACAGAACTCGATGCGGTTGTCCAGCGGAACACTAAACATGCGTTTAAGGTCGCTTGTCCCGAAAGCGAGGTACATAGTAGCCGTCAGGCGCAAGATCACATAGTCAATCCCTGCTTCTTTTATCAGGTTCTCGGCTTGAAACTTGGTCTCGCCGTAAGCCCCTTTGGGGTGAGGCACATTATTCTCCGGGCTGATAGGTTCAGTGGCGTTGGGAGAGGGGCCAAACACGGCCACCGAAGATGTGAACACGAAGGGGATGCGGCCGCCTTTTTCTTTTAGCAGGTCAACGACTATTTGGGTGCCTCCCACATTGACCTTACTGGCCAGTTCAGGTTTCTCGTAGGCAACAGGGGGTAGGATGGCGGCCATGTGGACTACTGCGTCCACTCCTTCCAGAGCCTCCCTTACCGAATCGGGTTGTGTGATATCTCCCCACAAGATCTCCACTTGGGAACCAAGCTCTTTGACACTCTTTCTATTGCGCTCGGTGTCCAGGTCGAATACGCGCACCTGGAACCCGTCTTGCAGAAATCTCTTGCAGGCACTGATCCCCAGTCGTCCCGCTCCACCCGTAATCAGCACACGCATTTTATCCTCCTTGCGTGGGTATTGAACTTATTGAATATCGTTTGGCTCTCATTGCTGTATGTCATCTTTAGTTGGTGTCCCCGCCTGTAACAGCGCCTCGAGCGCTTCGTTGAGCAACTTCAGGCGGGGTATAGTAATTGCCATCAATAGCTCCCTGGTTCGGTTACGAGCCGATTGCCACAGCACGTCTGTCAGATCCTGCCCTTTCTCCGATAGGCGGCACAACACCACCCGGCGATCCTTGGGCTCGCTCTCCCGCAACACGATGTCTCTTTCCACCAGTCGGTCCACCACTCCGGTTGCCGTAGCCAGGCTCACGCTCAACCCGGCAGCTAAGTCGCTCATACGCATCGGCCCATTTAGGAAGAGAAGCAGGACGACCTTTAGCTGGGGCATGGTCAGGTCGAATTGGAGCACCTCTTTGGGTATTGTTGGAAGCAACTCGTGGAATATCCTGGCTCCGAGCTCGAGAACATGTTCGACAAGATCCTCTTTTTGCCGCTCCTCCGTCATGTGATGCCTCCTAGCTTGGTTTGGACAAGGCATATTATATTGGTAATACAAATAGTTGATATAAGAATAACTATTTACATAGTACCAAGTAAATGGCCTATTGTCAATAGCTGCCAGAGGAACATAAGTGGGTGCTCGTGCTGTCGTACAGGCTTGTGACTTCAGTATTATGCTACTGCGTCAGCATAGGTT
>DAOUVR010000082.1 GCA_030667555.1 Dehalococcoidia bacterium | reverse complement strand
CAGGAAATCTCCGAGGTGAGCGCCGAGGAGCTCATCGATGCCCTCTCTGATCGCCTTACCTTTGACGGGGATGTGTTGCGTGCTCTTCAGAGGCTTTTTCGGTCGGGACTGCAAAATCGAGCGGGGGAGAGGCTGCAGGGCATCCAAGATTTGCTCCAGAAACTGCGCGATCTCAGGCGGCAGACTCTTGACAAGTACAACATAAGCTCGGTGCTTGATGAAATTCGCCAGAGGTTGGATGAGGTCATTCGGACTGAGAAGGAGGGAATCGAAAGGCGACTGGAGGAGGCGTGGACCCGCAGGCAAGATGAAGATTTGGTCAAAGCCCTGGAGAATGTAGCCGCCAAGAACCTCTCGTTTTTGGATAACCTGCCCAAGGACCTGGCAGGGGCGATAAAGGAGATGGCGAGCTACGAGTCCATCAATGCTGAAGCTCGCCGGCTGTTCGAAGAGTTGATGGATATGCTGCGAAACAGGGTCATGGAGTCCCATTTTCAGGATATCCAGCGCAATCTTGAGAGCTTGACTCCGGATGATATGAACAACCTGCGGGAGATGCTGAAAAGTCTCAATCAGATGCTTCGGGATAAGATGCAGGGACTAGAACCCGATTTCGAGAGGTTCATGGAACAATACGGTGAGCAATTCGGTGCTGAGAGGCCTTCGAACCTTGACGAGCTCATTGAGATGCTTCGGAGAAGAATAGAACAGATGGAATCCCTTTTGAATAGCCTGCCAGCGGAGGCAAGGCGGTCTCTTGAGGAACTGGTGGATTCTTTACTTGAGGATGAGAACCTAAGGGATGAGTTCGCCGACCTGGCAGCCAATCTAGAATTCCTCTCTCCAATGAGAAAACAGGGAGGATACCCATTCCAGGGGGATGAACCCCTTTCGCTGGCAGAAGCCTTGAGGCTGATGGATGAGCTCCAGGGCATGGATGAGCTAGAGAGCCAGCTAGAGCAGGGTCAGTTCAATGCATCCCTCGATGCGATTGGGTCAGGCCGTGTAAGATACTACCTGGGGGATGAAGCATACCGCTCGCTGGAACAAATGAAGCGTATAACAGATGTGCTTGAAAAGGCCGGCTATATCTGGAAGGAAGGTGGCAGGTGGAAGCTCACCCCAAAAGCCACCCGGAGGCTTGGCCAAAAGGCTCTGAGAGAGGTCTTTGGCTATTTGAAAAAGGGGCGCTTTGGCAGGCATGAGGTGTCGAATAGCGGGATCGGTGGCGACAGGTCTGACGAGACCAAGAGGTATGAATTTGGGGACAGCTTTCTTCTCGATGTCGAGAGAACCTTGATGAACTCCCTTGCAAGAGAGGGCGTTGGCAGCCCAGTCAAATTAAGGCCGGAGGATTTCGAGGTCTACCAAACGGAATACCTCACCCAGTGCTCCACTGTTTTGATGCTCGACCTTAGTTGGTCTATGCCTATGAGAGGCAACTTTTTCGCTGCTAAGAAGATGGCTTTAGCCCTTGATAGTCTGATTCGTTCCCAGTTTCCTCGGGATAACCTGTATATTGTGGGCTTTTCAAATTATGCTGTCGAACTGAAGAGGGAGACGCTGCCGCATATTACCTTCAATCAATATGTCTATGGTACCAATATGCATCATGGTTTCATGCTATCAAGGAAATTGCTTTCCAAGCACAAAGCGGGTAGCAAGCAGATAATAATGGTTACCGACGGTGAACCCACTGCTCACCTTGAAGGAGGTCATGCCTTTTTCGACTATCCCACCAGCCCTCGCACTCTCGAGGAGACCATCCGCGAGGCGAGGCGATGCGCCACTGAGGAAATTGTCATCAATACCTTTATGCTGGATAGTGACCCCTACGTTAAGAGGTTCGTTGATCACCTCACCAAAGCCAATAAAGGCAGGGTTTTTTATACCAGCCCGGAGAATCTAGGGGCTTATGTATTGGTTGACTACCTCTCTAAGAAGAGGAAGAGGATTATTTCCTAGTCCCGCTGTGGCACAGAGACAAGCAGCGGCGCCGAAAGATTATAGTATACGATGCCACCTGAGTTCTATCACGATGAAGGCGCCTGAGAAGAGCCTAGCCTGGTGAGAGGAATCCCCTGAGCGCAAAGCGGGCACTCATCAGGGGCATAGGTGGGGGTGGAAACCTGATGGCAACTGAAAACAGGGTATCCTTCTATTTTGGTGACTCCTCCTGATGAACGGTCAACCAGCACTCCCACTCCGGCGATTTCGCCGTCATGTCTCTTTACTGCTTTAATCACCTCAAGGGTGGAGCTTCCCGTGGTCAACACGTCGTCAACAACAAGCACCCTTTCTCCACGATTGATGGAGAATCCGCGTCTGAAGTCTCTCCCCGCGCCATCGCGCTCCGCATAGATGCTCCTTACCCCCAGTTGCCTTGCAACCTCGAAGGCGATGATAATGCCCCCCAATGTGGGTCCAGTCACCACCTCGACCGCTGCGCCTTTGAAGTGTTGGGCAATCATCTTGCAGAGTCGCTCGGTGTGGTGTGGAGAGCTCAGCACCCTGAACTTCTCCCAATAGACAGGCGAGTGCAAGCCTGAGGCGAGCTCGAAATGTCCCTCCAGAATCGCTCCTGCCTCTCTAAAGATTTCCTCGACCTCTCGCGACAAAAGGGCTCCTTTCAATCTATCCCGCTCAGATTCTTCGATTCACTCAGCAGGACAACCTCGCCTGTCACACTGAGCGGAGCGAAGGGTCTCGGTAATGTACAATAGTAGAGGCTTTGGCTCCGAGACGGAGTCCGATGAATCGGACCTAGCCAAGAGCGATCAATCTTGGGCGTATGAGTAGCTTGGGATGAGATGCCAATCGGTTAACGGCCAGTAGCAAAGCCACACCTTTCCGATGATGTTTTCGCCGGGTAGTTCCCCCCAACTACGAGAGTCGTTGCTGTGATTGCGGTTGTCGCCCATGACGAAGTAATAGCCCTCCGGCACCTGCGTGGAAGGATAATCAATGTTGGGAGGCTCTGCAATATAAGGCTCCTCAAGCGGCGTGTTGTCGATATAAACCTGGCCGTCCGTTATCTCCACCGTTTCCCCGGGCAGACCAATCACCCTTTTGATGAGGTTCTCGTCGGGATTGGTTTTTGAGTGAAATATGACTACATCACCACGCTGAGGGTCACCAAACCAGTAAACCGCCTTAATGACTAACAGGCGTTGAGGCTCCTCAAAGCTGGGTTCCATAGACTCACCGTCCACCTGGCAGCTCTGTATTGTAACTTGCACTGCTAAGAAGATACACAGCGCTAAAAGGAGAGTTATTATGATATCACGGACTGTGGACATGTTTTTCCTCGACTGACTGTTTATTATAGCCTATCTGCTAGGTCTCTTCCACCTTCGCTCCGCAAATAGATTTATGAGGGCTGAGGGAGTCCTCTCCCTCAGCTTTTCCGTGAAGGAAGGATTCCTTCACGCCTCAGACTATTTCCATGATTCGTTGGAAGGTACCCGCCCGTGAGTGTTTGCTTGGACGAGGGGGCAATGTCTGATAGAATATGCAAGATGGAAGAGAACAAGCTTATCGAGCGCAGCAAACAAGGCGACCTTGACTGCTTTAATCAGCTTGTGGAGATGTATCAACGGCAGGTATATAACCTTTGTTTGAGGATGCTGGGTAACACCCACGATGCTGAGGATGTCACTCAAGGTGCCTTTATCTCCGCTTATAAAGGTATAGGCAGGTTCAAGGAGGGCAATTTCAGGGCATGGCTGTTTCGTATTGCTGCCAATGCGTGCCGTGACCAGCTTCGCCTACTTCGCCGTCGCCCTGCCAGCTCCCTCGACGCCCTGCCGCTTGATCTCGAATTGGAAGACCGGCGTGCCCCATCCCCGGAGGAGTATGCCATAAACCAGGAATTGGGGGAGCATATCAGGCATGCTTTGGCTGGTCTCCCTGCCGACCAGCGGATGGCGGTCATTCTTCGCGACATTATGGAGCTCGATTATGAGGAGATCGCCCAGGCCACCGCTAGCTCCATCGGCACGGTGAAGTCCAGAATCAGCCGGGGAAGGGCACGGCTTCGCGCCCATTTAAAGCAATATGTGGAACTTTTTCCCTAGGGATTTCGTCTGTATATATAGAGAGATGTTTAAGAGAAAGAGAGAGTGCAAAAAACTAAAGGGGATGCTTTCCCCGTATATCGATGAACAGCTTAGCCCCTCGGAGGTGAAGAGGGTGGAACGCCACATCGAGGAGTGCGCTGTCTGCCGTCGTGAACTTGAGTCCCTTAGAGCGGTAGTGAGCCTGCTTCATCGGGTGCCGATGGTTGCATTGCCACGCTCCTTTACCATCGCTGCAAGAGCGCCAAGAAGGCGCCCCGTTGCGCTAGGGGCGCTGCGCGTTGCCACCGCCGTTGCTGTATTGCTACTGGCATTTGTCTTCACCAGCGATGCCCTGCACCTTTTTGAGGCAGGGCGTGTTGAGGACAGATCCACTCTACAGGGATACACTGCCACATCCACCCCCGCGGGTGGAGAAACCTTTGAGGCACCGGACGCGTCAGATGTACAGCCAGAGACCATAGACGCCTCGGAATCCACCTGGCCAGTGCGCTC
Source organism: Dehalococcoidia bacterium (assembly GCA_030667555.1). Lineage (GTDB taxonomy): Bacteria > Chloroflexota > Dehalococcoidia > E44-bin15 > E44-bin15 > DAOUVR01. The sequence continues at coordinate 1,017 of DAOUVR010000082.1, read as the reverse complement.
TGTTGAGCTGGCCTTGATAGGAGTGGTGGTAGTGTTAGGGGGTACGACGGTTATCTTATGGCAAAAAAGAAGGAGAGGAGAGGGTCTGAAAAGACCCTGAAGAGTTAATCCAAGTGCTACTGAAAGTTGATAAAGGAGGTGACAAAGTGAAGAAGATGTTGTTTGTAGCTATTGGTCTGGTTGCTACGCTTGCCTTGTCGGGGATGTTGGGTTGTTCCTCGAGTGTAGGGGGCGAGGTGACAGAGGTAGCGGTCGGTGATAGCTTCAGTTTCTCACTGGACTCGAATCCCACTACAGGCTACATGTGGTCGGCTCATTTCGATCCAGAGTTTATCGAGCTGGTAGACACCGAATATGAGCCATCCTCAGACCTTATTGGCGCTGGTGGTGTTGAGAGTTTTGAGTTTCGGGCGCTAAAAGTAGGCGACACTGAAATCACGATGGTCTATGAGAGAAGCTGGGAAGAGGGCTATATTGGGAAGGCAATCTATAACGTTCACATCACTAAAGCCGAGTCATAGAGGAAGGTAGAGAGAATGAAAAAGACATTAGTGTTTTTTAGTTTAGGATCGTTGGTTGCTATCGCCGCAGTTGTCTGTATTCGGCGTAAGCGCATGAAGGAGGCTTGATATGAAGAACGGTCTATTGCTGGTGGTAGGACTGCTTGTCGGGGTCGCTTTGTTGGGGGCAATCGGCTATGTTTCATCGACAGGCGCCAGCGCCTCTGTTACCGCACCTTACGAAGCAGACCCACAAAGTCTGTCAAGTGCGCAGCCGGTCTACAATTCGCAGTCGACAGGAATATGGGTTAGCGGCCAGGGTACGGTGACTGTTATCCCCGACGTCGCCGTCCTCAACATGGGTGTAGAAGCTGAGGCATCAACTGTGGAGCAGGCGATAGATGAAGCTGCTGTGGCCATGGACCGGGTGATCGCTGCGCTATATGCCAATGGGGTCGCTGAGAATGACATCAAAACACAGTGGTTCGATATCTATCCGATAAGAGAGTGGGTAGAT
>DAOUVR010000128.1 GCA_030667555.1 Dehalococcoidia bacterium | reverse complement strand
TGTAAGCCTCATTGTCATAGCAAATGTAGATAAAGTCGGTGTTCCTCTCGGCGGCGCCGCTTAGAGCCTGGATTCCGATATCATGAGTACCCCCATCGCCGGCAAAGCCTACCACTGTAATCCCCTTCTTCCCTATTGCCTTCAGACCAGCAACAAGCCCTGCCGCTGCCGCCGCAGTGCTGGGAAAGCAGACATTCATACATGGGATGTTCACTGAGGTTATTGGATACATCCCATGGAGAACGGTGAGACAACTAGCGGGCACGGTAACGATGGTATTCTCTCCCAATGCCTTCAGGATATGGCGATAGGCGATGCCCAGACCGCAGCCAGCACAGGTCCTATTTCCGGGTAGCATATATTCCTTGTCAGGTAGGCTCAGCACGCTTTTTGTCATCTCAATGTCCTCAAGCCGAATATCTTAGATGTGGCAATTCAACCACTCGACTTCCTTTTGCGGTCGGCCTTCTTCCACCCAGCGCAAAGACCCCTCGGCGGCATCGGCCAATTCTCTGGCTTTGACGTCTCTACCCCCCAGGCCTACGATATAGTTGTGTACCGGCACCTGGATACTGTTACCATAAAGGGCTGCTTTGAGGTCAGAGCAGGTAGCGCCTTCATAGCCATAGCTGATGTTCTTGTCGAAGACTACGATTAGCTCTGCCTCCTTAGTTGCCGATATGACGTCCTGCTTGGGGAAGGGGCGATAGACTCTCAGGGCTAGCAGCCCTGCCCTATGGCCTCGCTGTCTAAGCTGGTCCACAGCCACTGTAGCCTCGGTGGCAACACTGCCCATAGCCATCAGGATTAAAGTGGCATCCTCCAGACGATAGCCCCAATGGGTGCCTCCATAGCTGCGTCCAAAGACGTCGCCAAATTCCCTGTCCACCTCGACTACCGTCTCCAGGGTGTTCTCCAGCGCCTCCTGAAGGAGGTATCTCAACTCCATATATCCGTGGCACATAACGCCGCGGGCATCTCGCCTGGGATTTGCTAAGGTAACAAGATTTAGATTCTGGGGGGCGGAGGGATCAAGAACTGTGTGGGGCTTATATGGGGGGAGAAAGCGGTCCACCTGTTCCTGGTTAGGTACCTCCACCGGCATGACAGTATGGGAGAGGATATAGCCGTCATAGCATACCATTACCGGCACATATACCTTCTCAGCGATTTTATAGGCCTGGATGATGGAGTCCAGGATCTCCTGGCTGTTTCGGGCGTAGATTTGAATCCAACCCGTATCCCTTTGGGATATGGAGTCCTGCTGATCGTTTAGCACAGTCCACGGTGCTGACATAGCACGATTGACACAGGCCAGCACGATGGGAAGGCGGGCCCCGGCTGCCCAGTGGAGCTGCTCGCACATATATGCCAGCCCATTGGCGCTGGTGGCGGTGAAGGTGCGAGCGCCTACGGTTGACGCTGCAATACACACCGCAAGGGCGCTGTGCTCGCTCTCCACCCTGACGTACTCGGCATCCAATTCCCCCTTCTCCACGAACTGGGATAAAGCCTCCGTCGCTGGCGATTGAGGAGTGATGGGGTAAGCAGCGACCACCTGGACGCGACTTAGTTTAGCTGCCAGAGCGGTGGCATAGTTGCCAGTGATGATCTGGGTGTTATCCGCTGTTTTTTTCAAGGTTTATCACACATCTCGCCAGTCTCCGAAGGCGACTCGCCTTGGCGAGAGTCGACGCCTAGGCGCCTGCCTTTGGCAGAGTCTTCGACAAAGCTAGCGTATTGTCAGATTGCTTTCCTCTACCAACGTTATGGCTCCTGCCGGGCATTCCTCGGCACAGATTCCACAACCTTTACAGTACTCCAGGTCTATTTCCACTGGAATGCCCCTCTTGATCGCTGCCTCAGGGCAGTAGAGCCAGCAAAGGAAACAGGAAGGCTTGTTCCTCTTCGTTGGTATGCACTTTTGGTGGTCGATGACCGGCGTTGAATCTCTCCAGTCGCCCGTCCTACCTGCCTCGCCAATGCTGGGCGATGAGACACCGGATATATGACCGCAATCTATCGTATGCATCGCAACTCTTATCCTTGGCTGATCACATAATTTACTAGCATGTCAAAGGTGAATCGAAGGCTAGGCTATTTCAGGAGTGTGCTCTCGAAGGCCAATTCTACTGCCCTGAAATTTCTGTCTGCGTCTGCGGCTGAGAATTTGCCCTTGATCGCCTGGCACACGCTTTCTAGAGATAGCAGCCCGGTAGCTCGAAGAAAAGCACCTAAGATAGGGGTATTTACCACATAGACCCCGGCTACCACCAGACCAAGCCCTTGGGCGATTCCTGTGGCATTGGCGGTGGCGATGCAAAATCCACCCCTCAGGCCGATTTCGGCCGGTCTCCTGGTACTATTTACTATTAACCACCCTCCCTGGTTGAGACCGGATGTCACATCGTCGTCCTTGAGAAGGCTTTCATCGAGCACCACCACCACATCCGGGGTCTCCACCTCGGAATAAACCCTGATGGTCTCGGGAGAGAACCTGGTAGTGGCAGTTACCGGAGCCCCTCTTCTCTCCGCACCAAAATAGGGGGCGGATGTCACCCCCTGATATCCATCGTAGTATGCAGCCTCAGCCAGGATCTGCGCACTGGTGACTGCTCCCTGACCGCCCCTCCCATGCCATCTTATCTCCCAGATTCTCTTATCACTTTTAGAGATACGATTCACTCTCCTGCTCTGTATAGCTAAAAACCAGTTTCGCCACCCTTCCTGATTCTAATGCTAACCTTGCGAGAGTTCATTGTCAATAACGAAAGCTAAGGGGACGGTGAATTATCTGTGTTGGCACTACTGCTATAGTGAAAGTGCCAGCAGGCATGGCACTTGGTTGTCGACAGGTGTATTATAATTGTAAGAGTCAGTTGTGCCAGTGTGATTTGAACAGGGAAATACAGAACAATTAGTCGAAAAGGGCAGCGATTTTAAGGTTGTGCGTTTGCAATGTGGCAGCCTGGTAGAGAAATTTAGGATATAGGAGCTCTTAATGGAACATGCTTTATTAGATGTTAGAGTTTTAGACCTGACCCATTATATTGCTGGTCCTTACTGCACAAAGCTACTAGCCGACTACGGTGCTGAGGTGATTAAGATTGAGAAGCCTGGTGAAGGGGATGGGGCGAGGAGAATGGAGCCTTTTTGGGGGGATGATCCACATCCCGAAAAAAGTGGGCTCTTTCTTCATCTCAATACCAATAAAAAGGGGATTACCCTGAACCTGAAGAGTAGGACCGGGGTTGAGATCTTCAAGAAGATGGTCAAAGACGTGGATATTTTGGTGGAAAACTTCGAGCCCTGGGTTATGCCCAGCCTGGGTCTGGATTACGACACTCTGGCGGACATAAACCCCAGGCTGGTGATGACCTCCATTTCCAACTTTGGTCAAACAGGCCCATACAGAGACTATAAGGCTACGGAGCTTGTAATATCTGCTATGGGCCCTCACATGTTCGTTGAAGGTGAGCCCGACCGAGAGCCGTTGAAGTATCCTGGTTACAAAGCACAGTACCTGGCCGGTACCAACGCAGCAGCAGTTACCATGGGTGCGTTGTTCGGCAGCAAAGCTAGCGGTGCAGGTCAACAGGTGGATGTCTCCATTATGGAATGTTTATCCAGTCCTCCGGAAGGCGCAGCAGGAGTTATCAACTACGACTTCTGCGGGCGCGAGCCCGACAGGCCGGGGTGGAGGCGAGAGGGTGGGTATCCGTGGGGCATTTATCCCTGCAAGGATGGTTACGTTTTCATATGGGGAATGGTGCCCATGTTTTGGCCACGGACGGTGCAATTTCTAGATATGCCAGAGCTTAGTGAGGACCCCAGATTCGCCACCCCGCAAAGTCGGCGGGAGCATCGCGACGATTTTGAAGACATTTTGCTACCTTGGCTGATGGAACGCACGCAGGAGGAGGTCGTTAGCCTGGCTCAGGCGCAAAGGCTCCCGACTACACCGGTCTATACTGTTGATGAGGCGCTGGAGGACCCTCACTTCAGAGCCAGAGGGTTCTTTGTGGAAATCGAGCATTCCGTGGTGGGTAAAGTCACCT
>DAOUVR010000056.1 GCA_030667555.1 Dehalococcoidia bacterium | reverse complement strand
GTATACTCGCTGTTTATCGCCACGTATTCTGCGGTGAGGTCGCAGCCCCAGGCGGTGGCACTGCCGTCACCCACATTGAGGCATACCCTAATCGGCACCTCGTCCTGCGCCATCGCCGCCTTCGCCCTATCTCTATCGAACGAACTGGGTGAACCACCCTCCATCAGGCATATGCTATTCAAGAAGAGGTCTATTCTCGACGCGTCGATCTCAGCGCCGCTGCGGCCCAATGCAGCGATGATTCGCCCCCAGTTGGGGTCACACCCATGCACCGCCGCCTTCAGCAATGGCGAGCCAGCTATGGTGCGCGCCGCCACCCGCGCATCGGCCACGGTGAGCGCCCCTTCCACGGTAACCTCGATAAGCTTGGTCGCCCCCTCGCCATCGCCGGCGATGCGCCTGGCAAGATAAGTGCAAACCTCAGTCAGCGCCTGTCCAAAGGCCTCGGCCTCCCTCGTGCCTTCGTTAATTATTTCATTGCCCGCCATCCCATTGGCAAGGATGAGCACCGTGTCGTTGGGGCTGGTGTCGCCATCGATGGTGACCATGTTAAAGGATACGTCCACTGCATCTCGAAGCCTCTTTTCCAGAAAGCGGGCATCAATAGCGGCATCGGTGGCCAGGAAGCAAAGCAGGGTGCCAAGATTGGGGTGGATCATACCCGACCCCTTGGCGATGCCACCAATGGTGAATTTGCTCCCTTCAACTGCCACCGCTGTCTCCTTGGTGCAGGTATCGGTGGTGATGATGGCCTGCGCCAACTCGTGCCCTCCCTCGGGGGAAAGGGCCACCTTTTCAATACTGTCGGCGATAAGCCCTATGGGCAGCCGCCCACCAATGACGCCGGTGCTGGCGACCAGAACATCCTCAGGCGCAATCCCCAGCCTCTTCGCCGCCAGGTTTGCCATGGCAGCAGCATCCTCAAGCCCCAACTCGCCGGTACAGGCATTGGCACAGCCCGAATTCACCACAATGGCCTGGCCCCTGCTATTGGCGATATGCTCCTGGCACCAGATTACAGGAGCAGCCTTGATCCTGTTGGTGGTGAATAGCCCCGCAGCAACACAGGGCGCCTCGGAGTAGAGGATACCCAGGTCACGCCCGCCCTTCGTCTTCATACCGGCACAGGTTGCGCCAGCGAGAAAGCCCCTGGGAGAGCTGATAGTGCCACGAGGAATAAAATCAGCTTTCATATCGAAACTATATCATACGAATATGGTCAAAGCAAGAAAAGCCGGTCACTAAAGGCCAGCCTTCTGCTGGTGAATCTTACCGCTTGTAGCGATTGTTTACAGGTTACGGTAGACTTCTCGACGATGTTTCACCCTGAAGATAATCACCGGCTTGCTCTTGTCGTCAAGGTGAAGCAGTATTCGATAATCCCCGCTGTCTACCCTGTATGCATCTTCCTCGCCTTTTTAACTGCTTTACATCATGGGGGCGAGGATTATCTTCCAAGGTTAATATCTTCTCTATGATTTGACGCCGAATCTTGGGAGTGAGACGAGCTATCTCCTTCTCAGCTCGCCGCTTAATGCTGAGGCTGTAGTTCAATCAGGCAGTTCCGCCAGAAACTCCCTAAAGGGTCTGGTAGGCTCCCCCTTAGCCTCCCGGTAATCCTCTAAATCTTCAACCCCCTCTTGATGCCTCAGCCAGTCCCTCAGGGCTTCAATAACCACTTCACGCAAGCTGGACCTATGCTCAATAGCAGCGATTTTCACCGCTCGATAAAGTTCTTCATCTCCCAAATCTACGGTTATCTTAGCTCTCTGTGCCATAATTCACACCTCCAAACCATATTACCGTATTTTCGCAAATACGTCAAGTTGGTAGGCCAATTGAGGAATATCCTGTTTGCGCAGTAAAAGCAATGGGTGCTAAATTGGAGCCGGCGACCTTCGCCCATTTAGCTGTAAATGTGGTTCAATGTTGACTCCCTTCGAGGGCTGCCATAAGATTGAAACGAATATACAGCTTCAAGATTTGTGCTTTCCAACATGGAGCGAAGGATTGTAATGGGAAGGGGGAACTAAGTTACGCCTTTCGAAGCTCGCCATAATCCAGAGAAATGTACGGACTGCGGTGCCTGCCAAACATTTGTTGCCTGTCCAGGTGCGGAGGAAGAGATTTGTATTGGCTGTGGTGCCTGCGTTCAGCTTTGCCCCAACGAGGCTCTCGAGCTAGTGGAGGTAAGAAGGGAAAAAGAGGTGGCTATCGAGGTTGACGGAGTGTTGAGGAGCGTGCCTGAGAGGATAACCGTGAAGGAAGCGCTGTGGCATATAGGCTACAGCATAACCGCCGGTCTGCCCACCGAAGGGGCGCTCTACGCACCTTGCGGAGTTGGCGCTTGCTGGGACTGCGCGGTGCAGATTGACGGGGAGGTAAGGCGAGCCTGTGTCACAGAGGCAAAGGAGGGAATGAAGATCAGAACCGACTTGCCCAAGGATTGGGTCCCGTTGAGAATCGTTGGGCCGACTGGTGGCCTTCCTGTGGGTGGGGTAGGGACCCCGTGGGAAGCAAGAAAAAATGCCAGGTCTGAGTTCCTGGAGATATGCTGCCTTGTTGCCGGGTGTAATTTCAGGTGCCCGCAGTGCCATAACTGGATGATCACCCATATGGGGAAAGGGCAAGCTTACACGCCCCTGGAAGCAGCTACGATGCTGACTAAGATGAGGAAAGAATTAGAGCTAGACAGATTTTGTCTCTCTGGAGGTGAAATTACTATCAACAGGCCCTGGCTTATTCAACTCCTAAAAGAGCTCAGGCGGCTTAATCCAGAGCCAGAGACCCACCTTCATATCTCCACCAATGGCTCCTTACTTACCCGGGGCTACATCGATGAGCTTATCGATGCCGGATTGACCGATTTTGGGATAGACCTCAAAGGCTTACACATAGATACTTTCATGAGAATAACAGGGTTAAAGAATAAAGATCTGGCGCAAAGATGTAAGGATAATGCCTGGAATGCAGTAGACTATATCGTCCACCATTACCGCGAAAAGGTATTTGTCGGCGTTGGGATTCCCTACAACGAAGAATTGATCTCCTTGGAGGAGATTCAGCGTATTGGAAGGGAGCTCCACAATATTGACCCCTCTATACAGACGACTGCCATGGCCTATTTCAATGGTGGTTATAGAAGCCAAATCTTGTGGCCCAGCTTGGACGAGATGAAGGCCGTACATCGCCTCCTGGAGGAAACAGGGCTCAACACGGTTCAGTGCTTCGCCACTGAGTTCATCCCTCCATCCGAGCCTTAAGATGACTCCCGTTTTTGCAGAGACTGCATAGAAAGGCCACCTTCAAAATCCATCCCCAGGATGGCCAATCAAGTTTTTGTCCTCCTAAACAAACACTGTGTGTGATTCAAAGTTGACAACCTTTCTCGGGCTGCCATAAGATTGATAGAAAGACAGGAGGTCTGAATATGACAATGGCATTAGAGGGAATAAAGGTGGTGGATCTCACCCGCCTTGCGCCGGGACCATATTGCACAATGTTCCTCGCCGACCTGGGAGCAGACATTATCAAGGTCGAACCTGGGGGAGGGCGCGCCCAGGCTTTTTCTTCAGCCATGGCTGGAGAGGAGAGAAGAGCATACGACGCCGAGAACCGCAACAAGAGGAGCATTGTTCTCAATCTTAAGGAGCCGGAGGCTCAGCAGATCTTTTATAAGCTGGCCAAGGATGCCGATGTCATTGTGGAGGAGTTCAGACCTGGTGTGGTAAAACGCCTCGGAGTGGACTACGACACCATAAAGGAGATAAACCCTAGAATAGTATATTGTTCCGTTACCGGCTACGGGCAGGACGGCCCTTATCAGGAAGTAGCAGGACATGATATCAACTACATATCGATTGCCGGGGCCCAGAGCATGATAGGTCAAAGGGATGGCCCTCCAGCGGTAACAGCCAATTGGCTAGCGGACTATGCGGCGGGTGGCATGCAAGGCGCGATAGGGATTCTCGCCGCCCTCATGGCGCGGGAAAGAACGGGAAAGGGACAGTATGTTGACATTTCAATGACGGATGGCGTTGTCTCATTGATGCATGCCGAAGCTGCTCAATATTTCTCCACCGGCATAGTGCCTACAAGGGGAGACGTGCTCTTTTTTGGTGGGATGCCTTTCTATAATATCTATGAAACGAAGGACGGAAAGTATGTCAGCCTGGGAGCGTTGGAACCATGGTTCTATCAGAACCTGTGCAAGGCACTGGGCAGGGAGGATTTCAGCTCTTACGAATTTGACACAGGCGAGAAGCGGGAGGAGATATTCGCCTATTTTCGAGAAACATTCCTCACCAAGACACGAGATGAATGGGTGGAGTTGCTGAGACAAGCCGATGTCCCTGTGGCCCCGGTCTACCCGCTGGACGAGGTGTTCTCCGACCCTCAGATAAATCATCGACAGATGGTGGTGGAGTTGGACCACCCAAAATTTGGCAAGGTTAAGCAGGTAGGGATTTCCATCAAGCTATCGGATACGCCGGGACAAATAAGAACTCTAGCCCCTCTAGCCGGCCAGCATACCGACGAGATTCTACAGGGCTTGGGTTATAGTAAGGAGAAAATCGAGGAACTGCGAAGCGCTGGCGCAATTGCCTAGCCCTATTCACCTGGAAAGCGGGCCTATCCCGCTCACTCTGAGCCTGTCGAAGGGCCGATCCCTAGCTTTTCCAACGGGTAGGTTGGAGCATCCGCTCCAACCAAGCCTAGAGCAGATGCTCTAGGCTACCCTCTTCTGTTCCAAGAGTAACATATTCCGTTCACCCTGTCCGCCTTGCGGACTCCGATACTCCGTTCGGAGAGCCTGTTGAAAGACCGTTCATGGTTCGACAAGCCTGTCCTGAGCGGTGCCGAAGGGCTCACCACGAACGGCATTGGACATCTTTTGTGCCATGACTCGTTGGCGGTCACTCATTCGCCTTCGTCAGTTCCACACTTCTTTTGTAGAACCAGGGCCACTGCCCCCAGGGCAACCACATCATCCCCGAGCTGCGCCAGTTCGATGCGAACCGCCTTGGCCGAGATCCCAAAGGCACGCTCCCTGACTACCTCAATGGCATGGTCCAGAAGTAGCGAGCCCATTTTCGATAGACCACCCCCAATGAGGATGAGCTCGGGGTTGAAGATGTTGACTACGTTCACCAGGCCGACCCCAACATAGTAGGCGGTGCGCGAGATTATCTCATGTGCAATGTAGTCACCATCCTGGGCAGCCTGGAAAACCGTTTGAGCAGTTACCTTGTTGACATCCCTTCCAGCGTAGCGCCGTATCGCCGTTGGAACTCCGGCCTCCATTTGCCGCACTGCCTCCTGGGCGACAGCTCTCCCTGAGGCGAAGTTCTCCCAGCACCCGTAGCTTCCGCACTTGCAAGGTGACCCGTTAACATCGATGATCATGTGTCCGATCTCGCCAGCAGCGCCTGAGGTGCCGGTGTAGACCTGCCCATCAGCTATTATCCCGCCACCAATACCGGTGCCCAGACCAACGTACACCAGATTGTCAACGCCCACCCCGGCTCCAAAACGATGTTCCCCTAGAGCAGCGAGTGTGCAGTCATTCTGCAAACATGTAGGTAGACCAAACTCACGCTGGATGATGTCTCTCAAGGGGATGTTGTGCCACCCCGGCATGTTCGGCGAGAAAGAGACAGCGCCTCTTTCAGCATCATAGGAGCCAGCAGAGCCAATTCCTATGCCAGTAACCTCCACTCCAGATATCAACTGGCTTATGGCCTCGACAATCCGCCCGATAACCGCTTCGGGGCCCTCATCGGCGAGGGTATCCGCTGAGCTTCGTGCCTCGATGTGGCCGTCGGCGTCGGCCAGAACGGCATTTATCTTCGAGCCCCCCACATCCACTCCTACAATCAACTGTTTAGTCTCGCTCATAGCTCACCTAGAATATAGGATAATAGGTTGCAGGTCAATCTTGTGGGGAAACTATGCCCAAGCCTCTCGTCATGCCAAGGGTTCACTAACATGGAGCCACGTCTATTGTCCGAGAAGTGAGGCCACTTCTGCCGACATAAGAATGGGCTAGTGCTTAAGAAGTCCACCTTGAAATGGGGAGTATTTCGCCAAACCTTGCCGATCAAGAAGCCATGCATCAATCGCTGAGAACCCTGCTGACCGCCCTTTTCCAGTCGGAGTAGAGATGTCCCCTTTTTCCCGCATCCATCTTCGGTTCAAACCGAGCCCCTAACCGCCACAGAGAGGAGATCTCCTCAGCATCACGCCAATACCCCGTTGCCAGCCCAGCCAGGTAGGCCGCTCCCAAAGCCGTAGTTTCAGCGATAACCGGCCGTTCAATGGCAATTCCAAGGATATCCGCCTGGAACTGCATCAGGACATCGTTGGCCACTCCTCCACCATCAACCCGTAGCTTTTCAATCCCCATCCGGGCATCCTGAGCCATTATGTCCAGGACATCCCGTGATTGATAGGCGATGGACTCCAGAGCGGCTCGAACAACATGCTCCCTCCTCGTTCCTCGGGTTATGCCCAGGATAGCGCCGCGAGCGTGCATGTCCCAGTAGGGAGCGCCCAGCCCGGTAAATGCCGGAACGAAATGGACACCACCGGTATCTTCAACCTTACGGGCTAAAGTCTCGCTATCTTTAGCCTCGCTTATTATCCCCAACCCGTCTCGTAGCCATTGAATCGCCGCTCCGGTATTGAAAATGGCTCCCTCCAGTGCATAAACAGGCTTACCATCCCCGCCACAGGCAATAGTGGTCAAAAGGCCACCGGAAGAAGAGACCGCCTCTCGACCGAGGTTGAGCAGCAGGAAGCAGCCAGTCCCATAGGTGTTCTTTGCCATCCCCGGCGTGAAACAGGCCTGCCCGAAGAGCGATGCTTGCTGGTCTCCGGCGATGCCAGCGATGGGAATTCCCGACGGCAGGGCATCGTTGTCTGCGGTGAATCCATAAACCTCACTGGAGGAGCGAACGTCAGGGAGGACCTGCGGCGGAATATCCATTTCCTGTATCAACTC
>DAOUVR010000117.1 GCA_030667555.1 Dehalococcoidia bacterium | reverse complement strand
TATTAGCACCGCGGCGCATTCCACCCTGCTTGATAACGTCGGTGGCGGTATCAAACGCTCTCATGAAAGAGATAGGGCCGCTGGCTACCCCACCTGTGGAGCCAACCATATCACCCTCCGGCCGCAGTCTGGAGAAGGAGAAGCCGGTGCCACCACCACTTTTGTGGATAAGGGCGGTGTACTTTATCGTCTCGAAGATAGATTCCATAGAGTCATCGATGGGGAGGACGAAGCAAGCGGAGAGCTGCTGAAGCTCCCGGCCGGCGTTCATCAGGGTGGGCGAGTTGGGCAGGAATTCGAGGTTCGCCATTAAGTGGTAGAATTCTGCCGTCCGAGTTTCTATGTCCGCTTCAGGATTATAGATGAGTTCGGCGGAGGCGATGTTTTGGGCCACACGGCGAAACATCTCCTCAGGCTTTTCTTTAACCTGACCCTTATTGTCCTTCGTGAGATATCTCTTCTCCAGAACGGTTAATGCGGTTGAGCTGAATTTGACCGGTTCGCTTTTTATAACGAGTGATTCCTTTGATGCTTCTTCCCGCCGTTGTTTTCTTTTAGTTGGCAGGGTGGGCTGTGCTGCAATCTCCATTTGGCTCCCTTCATCTATGATCTGCTTTAATATCTCTTGAATGGCATGAGGTGTCACACGTGACTCAGGTACAGTGATCTCCATGCCGGGAAGTGGAAGGTAGGCTTGTTCCAGGCGCTGAATCGCCTCGCTTGTGAGCAGCTCCATCCGCTCTCGGTCAGATATGCCGATAGACTCGCAGTAGTGGAAAACCTGGCGTGCGATTCTACTGCGCAGGAGATATTCCGATCTGGAACTTTCAGTCACTTTTCTCTCTCCCATGGTTGCTCGTTGCTCTCCTACCAAATCTGCCAGTGACACTATCGATTTCTTCGTTTGAAAAGAGGGGGAGCTGGGTTGTATCATTATGACTGGAGCCGATCCTGACATAGGCCTCCGCTTCTTGCTTTACCTCCTCGATATCGGCGAAGTCCCGGTATACGCTGGCAAAGCGGATGTAGGCGATCCCATCAAGCTGACGCAGCCGCTCTATCACTATATCACCAATAGTCGCGCTGTCCACTTCCCCTTTACCTAACTTATGAAGCTGAGCCTCGATGTCATCCACCATTTGCTCAACGGTTTCCTGGGATATAGGCCGCTTGGTGCAGGCCTTGCGAATCCCGGAGATCAGTTTCTCACGGCTGAACTCCTCTCGCCGATCATCTTTCTTGATTACCAGCAATGTGGTCCTTTGAGGTCGCTCATAGGTGGTGAAGCGGGAGCCACACTCGAGGCACTCGCGGCGACGTCGGACTGCCTCATTCACATCGCGTGAGTCAATAACCTTTGAATCGTTATGACCACAATAGGGACATCTCATAGCTCTAAAACCCCATATATAGCGCAGGGTTGTGATAATACCACAATATATAGTAATTGTCAATAGTTTTACTACAGCATTGTGGATGTTCTACGATTTTGTCATCGTCTGCCTGTCCTGAGAAAATTTCACCTGTTAAATGTAGCAGGTGCTGATATTGAGCGGCAAAGAGAAGAAGAAGCAATCGGCATGCAAGAAAGCACAAGAGGGCCGCAGGCTGATATCTATCAGCCTACGACCCTACGATTGTCCCGGTCGCCCGGGATGTTAGACACCTAAGCGCGAACGCAGGGTTTGCTTGGGTGCAGCAGCTTCCGTTGCTTGTCTTCTCGCTGTGGGACGTTGGCGCAGGAAGGTGGGAATATCCAACTCGTGCTCGCTATCCGCTCCCTCAAGGAGATGGCGCAGTTCCTCATCTTTACGTATCCTGGGGCCATCGCCTGGCACTTGAGTAAAGCCAGTGCAGATAAGAGTGATCCGCACATCAGCATCCAGCTGGGGGTCAAAAACGACGCCGAAGATGATATTCGCATTGGGGTCAACTGCATCTCGGATGACCTGGGCGGCTTCATTGACCTCGAAGAGAGTGAGATTGTCTCCGCCGGCGATATTGAATAGTACACCGGTTGACCCTTCTACGGAGAAGACATCGAGCAGAGGACTGTCGAGTGCAGCTTTAGCGGCATTGGCGGCACGATTCTGCCCGCTGCCTATCCCAATGGACATCCAGGCAGGGCCAGCATCTTTCATCACCGCCTTGACATCGGCGAAGTCCAGGTTAATCATCCCGGGCACTGTAATAACCTCGGCGATGGCCTGAACACCATGCCTCAAGGCATCATCCGCCATCCTGAAGGCATTGCCTACCGCAGTCTTGTTATCACAGAGACTGAGCAAGCGATCATTGGGGATGATTATCAGGGTGTCCACCTTACCGAGAACCCGTTCGATGCCTTCCTCAGCCACCTGGGATCGATGGGCCCCTTCAAACGCGAAGGGTTTGGTGACAACGGCGATGGTCAGGGCTCCTGCTTCTTTGGCCATCTCCGCCACGAAAGGCATGGCGCCTGTACCTGTTCCACCACCCATACCGGCTGCCAGGAACACCATATCAGCGTCGCTGATGCATTCCTTAAGCTCATCGCGGCTCTGCTCTGCCGCCTTGGCCCCGGCGATATGGTCACCACCGACACCTAGCCCTTTTGTCATCTTCTCCCCGATCTGAATCCGAATAGGTGCCTCGGTAAGCAGTAGAGCCTGGGCATCGGTGTTTATCCCTATGAAGTCTACCCCTTGAATCTCCTCTTGGACCATGCGTGTGACGGCATTGCAGCCACCTCCACCAATGCCGATGACTTTGATCTTCGCTGGGTTGGGAGCAAAGCTTGTTTTTGCCATTTCTTTCTCCTTTCTTCCTCTACCTGACTATCCTTCTCACGCGGGACATGAAGCGTTTGAAGACTCCGCCAAACGCCCCGGTTTGCCAGGTGTTTTGGCTATCGTGCCCGCTAGAACCCCAGAGCAAGAGACCAACACCGGTGGCATAGGCAGGGTCAGGGAGGACATCAGCGAGGCCATAAACACCGGTCGGTATTCCTACCCGAGCCGGTAGGCCAAGCACATCTTCTGCAAGGACATCCGCCCCCGTCAGGTTCGAGCTACCTCCAGTGAGCACTAAACCAGCGGGCACGTCTTTGACATAGTCCGAGCCTGGTATCTCTAAAGCGATCAGCTTTAGGATTTCCTCGATTCGTGCCTTGATGATCTCAGACAGTTCTTGGAAGGGGATACTGTAGCCGTTCTCTATCCTTAGCATGGATTGCTCCTTCTCCTTCTCCTTACCATTGTAGACGGGGATTACACTGCCGTACTTCTTCTTCATCTCCTCTGCCACGTCGAAGGGCAATCCCAACCCGATAGCGATATCCCTGGTAATCTGGTAGCCTGCTACCGGGAGAATGGCAGTGTGCCATATGCTGCCATCCTTGAAGATGGCAACGTCTGTAGTACCACCACCAATGTCGGCTAGCACCACACCGGCATCTCTCTCATCTAGTCTGAGCACCGACTCGCCGCTGGCCAGCGGTTCCAGAACCAGGTCTTCAATGTCGATGCCTACACCGCGAATGCACTTGACCAGATTCTGCACAGATGCTACAGCGGCGGTGATGATGTGGGTTTCCACATCCAGCCTGAAGGCATGCATACCCACCGGATCCATCACCCCTGCCTGACCGTCGATGGCATAGCCCCTGGGTATGACGTGGAGCAATTTCCTGTCGGCAGGAACGTTAACAGTGCGCGCGGCTCGCATCACTCGCCTTAAGTCGTCGGGGCGCACCAGCTTGTCGCTGCGATTGATAGAGACGACACCACGCTTATTGAGCGAGTTGACATGCCTGCCGGTGACGCCCACATAAGCCGAATCCATTTTGATCCCGCTGGCTTGCTCAGCCCTCTTCACCGACACCTGAATTGACCGCTTGGCCTCAGGGATATTTACCACGAGACCTTTGTGCAGTCCCCTGGAGGGGGCGATGCCAACCCCCAGAACCTGAAGGTCACGTCCATGACCTGCCTTAGCCATGATGCTGCACACCTTGGTTGTGCCTACATCAATACAAGATACTATTTCGTTCTTCGCCATTTGCATTCTCCTTTCAGGTAATTTTTGGCAGCTTTTTGCATAGCGTTCATCGCATCATGTACACCTCCTTTGGCCTCTTGGCCAATCCCCGAATGGGCCGGGCAGTGTCGCTGTCCATAGTCTTGGGCTCGACGAAGATTATTTTGCCGTTAGGGCTCTAATCTCCCTACTGGGCAGGACACTGCCCGTCGCACCCTTATATGGATAAGCGCCTCCTAAGAGACACTAAACACGCTCAGCAACCCTCATTCTGGCACTGCGGCTGCGGGGGTTGGCCAGAATCTCAGCCGGTGAAGGAGTGATGACTTTTTTGGTGATTAACTTAAAGGTAGCCTTGTGACCACACACGCAAACAAGTGTTTGCGGAGGGCAAATGCAATCCTTTGATTCC